>DLQV01000163.1:0-6717 GCA_002474415.1 Lachnospiraceae bacterium UBA7598 | reverse complement strand
CGGTACGCAAATAATGTCAAAGGGGGCATGTTTACGTGCTTTTTTTTTGGAACACTTTAACGTGCTACAATGCTAATGAGGCAATGAGATGATACAGTGAAATTACAAAATACTTAATAAGAGGTAGGAGAGAAGAACATGAGTAAATATCTAGTAAAACGTGTATTGTTAGCGATATTATCAATACTCATTGTAAGTGCCATTACGTTTTTCGTAATGAATCTGATTCCTGGTGGTCCGTTTAACAAGGAGAAAGCGACCAGCAAGGAAGCCCAGCAGGTCCTGGAGGAACGGTATAATCTGGACAAACCGATTCCGGAACAGTATGTATTGTATATGAATAATCTGCTGCATGGCGACTGGGGAGTTTCGCTTCACAGTGGTAGAAATATTGGAACAGAGATTTCCAGAAAGTTCGCGGTGTCCGCAAAATTAGGAGGAGTTGCAGCAATTGTAGCAATTATCATTGGTGTAATCCTGGGCAGTATCGCTGCACTCACAAGAAATAAATTGCCGGATCGTCTGATTGTATTTTTTACGACACTCGGCACAGCGATGCCATCGTTTGTGCTGGCAACATTGCTTTTACTTGTATTTTGTTTGAAACTCGGATGGGTTCCGGTATGGTCTTCGAGCAACCCGAACTATTTGCTTCCGATCATTGCATTAGCAGCGTATCCGATGGCATATATCACGCGTCTGACAAAGACAAGTATGTTGGATGCGTTGAATCAGGATTACATCCGTACAGCCAGGGCAAAGGGTGTGCACCGGTTAAAAGTTATCTTTAAGCACGCATTAAAAAATGCCCTGATTCCGGTTGTGACATATGTTGGACCAATGGTCGCATATATTCTGACCGGTTCTATGGTTGTTGAAAATATTTTCACAATTGGTGGTCTCGGAACCGAATTTGTAACAAGCATTGTAAACCGTGATTATACTATGATCATGGCAATCACAATTTTCCTTGCGGTTCTGATGGTAATTGCAAATCTGCTTACAGATATTGCATACAAACTGATTGATCCAAGAATCACATTTGAATAATTGCCGGAGGAAAAACGAAAAATGCAGGGAAATGAAGAATTAAAAAAGCGGCAGATATTGTCCGCACAGATTGATTTAAGCAAGTTTAATAAAAACGATTTTGTTAAGGCAACCGATGAAGAAAAGAAGCAGCAGGATGTCATGGGCGAGTCAACGACATTTTTTAAAGATGGTATGAAACGTCTGAAAAAGAATCCGCTGGCAATGGGCAGTATTGTGATCCTGGTTCTGATTCTGGCACTGATCATCATTGCACCGTTTTTTGTACCATACAGCTATTCGGACATCATTACAGTAGACGGTAAGCGTGATAAGACCGCTGCAAATATGGCACCGTTTGAGTATTCAAAGCTGGAGCAGCAGTATATGGATCGTACCGGTGAGAAGCTGTTTCCACACATTTTCGGAACCGATAACTTAAGCCGTGATTACTTTATCCGTGTTATTTACGGTACAAGAGTCAGTCTTTCTGTTGGTGTGATCGCTGCGATCATGGTACTTATTATCGGACTCATTTACGGTTCGATCGCGGGATATTTTGGTGGAAAAGTGGACCTGATCATGATGCGTATTGTGGATATTATTTATTCTTTGCCGGATATGCTCATCATCATTCTGCTTTCGGTTGTATTCCAGGAACGGTTAAAACCACTGATTGAGGGAACTGTGCTTGAAAAACTCGGAACCAATATGATCTCCATGTTTATTGTGTTTGGATTACTTTACTGGGTAAGTATGGCGCGCTTGATCCGTGGCCAGATCCTGACAATTAAAAATAACGAATATGTACTGGCGGCCCGTTGTATCGGTACCAAAAACAGCCGCATTTTGACACGTCATATTCTGCCAAACTGTTTATCTGTTATTATTATTACAACCGCGCTGCAGGTGCCAAGTGCAATCTTTACGGAGAGCTACTTAAGTTTCCTCGGATTGGGTGTAAGTGCTCCGCTGACTTCTCTGGGAAGTCTGGCAAACGATGCACGTTCGGCAATGCAATCCTATCCATACCGTCTGGTAATTCCGGCTGTACTGATCTGTCTGATCGTGCTGGCATTAAACCTTCTGGGCGATGGATTAAGAGATGCATTTGATTCAAAACTGAATTAAGGAGATAAGCAAATGAGTGAAGAAAATAAATATATATTACAGGTAAAAGATCTTCATACCAGCTTTGCTACCGATGCTGGGGAAGTCCGTGCCGTAAACGGTGTCTCCTTTAACCTGGAACCTGGTAAAACTCTGGGAATCGTAGGAGAGTCCGGTTCTGGTAAATCGGTAACGGCATATTCAATCATGCAGATTTTAGCAGAGACAGGAAAAATTACCGGAGGAGAAGTTTTATATAAGGGAACCGATATATCCAAATGGAATGAAAAGCAGATGCAGCAGTTCCGTGGAGAAAAATGCTCCATCATTTTCCAGGATCCGATGACAAGTTTAAATCCGGTATTTACGATTGGAAATCAGCTGATGGAAGCGATTTTGCTTCATACAGATAAGGATAAAAAACAGGCACGTGAGCGTGCAGTTGAGATGCTGACACTGGTTGGTGTCAATGAGCCGGAGAGCCGTTTGAAACAGTATCCGTATGAGTTATCCGGTGGTATGCGTCAGCGTGTGATGATCGCTATGGCACTGGCATGTGAACCGGATATTTTGATTGCGGATGAGCCAACGACTGCTTTGGATGTGACGATTCAGGCGCAGATTCTGGAACTGATGCAGGATCTGCAGAAAAAACTTGGAATGGCAATCATTATGGTTACCCATGATCTTGGAGTTATTGCAAGTATGTGTGATGAAATTCTGGTTATGTATGGTGGACGTGTCTGCGAGCGTGGAACCGCGGATGATATTTTCTATCGTCCGGCACATGAGTACACGAAAGGATTGCTCCGTTCAATTCCGAAGGCATCCAATATGAATGAGAAGTTGATTCCGATCGGAGGAACTCCAATCAATCTGTTGCAGATGCCGGAAGGATGTGCGTTCTGTCCGCGCTGTGAGTCTGCAATGAAAATATGTCTGAAACACAAACCGGAAGAACTTCGAATCAGTGATTCCCATCTGGCAAGCTGCTGGATGAATGTAAAAGAAATCTTTGAAGCACAGGAGGGCAGCAGCAATGAGCAGTGAGAATAAAAACAATGATTACCTGCTGAAAGTAGAACATTTAAAGCAGTATTTTCCGGTGCATCAGGGCTTTAGTACCATTCCGCTGAAAGCGGTGGACGATATTTCCTTTGCCATCCGTCCGGGGGAAACACTTGGTCTGGTTGGCGAGTCCGGCTGCGGAAAGACAACGGTAGGTCGTACACTGCTTCGCCTGTATCAGCCGACGGCAGGTAAGATCACATTTGATGGAAAAGTTCTCTTTGACAGTGGTGAGCAGTATGACGAAAACGGAAAAGTGATCGTCGATGCGAACGGAAAGCCGGTCATGGGCAAAAAAGTGGATGTCAATATGATGCCATACCGCAAGGAAATGCAGATGGTATTTCAGGACCCGTATTCGTCATTAAATCCACGTATGACGGTGGAAGATATTATCGGAGAACCTCTGGATGTACACAAGTTGTACAGAAATAAAAAAGAGCGTCGGGAAAAGATTCTTGATCTGATGGAACTGGTCGGACTGAATGCGGAGCATGCCATGCGTTATGCGCATGAGTTTTCCGGCGGACAGCGTCAGCGTATCGGAATTGCCCGTGCACTTGCGGTAAATCCGAAATTTATCGTCTGTGATGAGGCGGTATCTGCACTGGATGTTTCCATTCAGGCGCAGGTTGTCAATATGTTTGAAGAATTACAGGAAAAACTTGGCGTTGCATATCTGTTTATCGCACATGATCTGCTGGTTGTGCATCATATTTCAGACCGGATTGCAGTTATGTATCTGGGAAAGATGATGGAGATTGCAGATGCCGATGAATTAAATGCAAACCCGATTCATCCATATACATTGAGTCTGCTGTCAGCAGTTCCGATTCCGGACCCGGAGACAGCAAGAAAAAGCAAGAGAATTGTGTTAGAAGGAGATGTTCCGAGTCCATTGAAAATGCCAACCGGATGTCCGTTCCGCACAAGATGTAAGTATGCAACAGAAAAATGTGGTCAGGAGATGCCACAGCTGACCGATCGGGGGAATGGTCATATGGTTGCATGCTGGAACAAATAAGGTTTTTCCCCATAGCGGGTGAAACATATAAATAATTTTCAGGAGGAACAATTATGAAGAAGAAACTTGTATCAATCATGCTGGTTGCTGCAATGGCTCTTAGCGTAGTTGCATGTGGTTCATCAAAAGGAAACTCTGCAAAGACGGATGGAACCGAAGCAATGGCTTCCAGCGTAAGTAAGACACCGGACAAACAGTTAAGCATTAACCTTGCTTCTGAGCCACAGACCATTGATCCGGCACTGAACTCTTCCGTAGACGGTGGATGTCTTGCAGTGAACTCATTTGCAGGTCTTTACACCTATGACAAGGATGGAAAACTGATTCCACAGCTGGCAAAAGATATGCCAGAGGTATCAGACGACGGAACTGTTTATACGGTAAAGATGATCAAATCCAAATGGAGTAATGGAGAGGAAGTTACAGCAAAAGATTTCGTATACAGCTGGAACCGTGTCATTGATCCAAAGACAGCAGCCGATTATGCATATCTGTTTGATATTATTGCAAGAAATGATGATGGATCACTTGCAGTAGAAGCAACGGATGATTATACATTAAAAATTACACTGACAAATCCATGCCCATATTTCAATGACCTGATGGCATTCCCTACCTTCTTCCCGGTTTATCAGAAGGATGTAGAGAAGGCTGATCCGGATGGAAAAAATCCGGGTAAGTGGTGCCAGGAGGCCGGTTTTGTATCCAATGGTGCTTATACATTAAAATCATGGAAGCACAACGAGAGCATGGTTTATGTAAAGAACCCGAATTATTATGATGCAGACAATGTAACCATGGATGAACTGCATTTCATGCTCAGTGCAGATGATACCGCAACTTATGCGGCATACAACAGTGGAGATCTTGATTTTGTGGATACCGTTCCAAACGATGAGATTTCTTCTTTAAATGGAAAGAACTCTGATTTCCATATCATTCCAAACCTTGGAACTTATTATGTTGGTTTTAACGTAAATGATCCGATTTTCGATGGAAAGACAGTAGAGCAGGCGGAATCTATGCGTAAAGCAATGAATCTGCTGATCGACCGTGAATTTATCGTAGAGAATGTAGGACAGACCGGACAGGTTGTAGCAGATTCTTTTGTACCTGCAGGCATGTCAGATGGTAACGGCGGAGTTTTCAAGACAGACGATACCAGCTACTATGATGCAACCAAGACAGGTGCAGATCAGGTAGAGAAAGCAAAGAAGATGCTTGAGAGTGCCGGTTATAAATTTACTGATAACGGAGATGGCACATACAAGTGTGATCCTGCGATTTCCATGACCTATCTGACCAACGATGACAGCGGACATGTTGCAGTTGGTGAATCTATGCAGCAGGATTTTGCATTACTTGGTATCAATCTGGAGATCAAGTCTGAGGACTGGAACGTATTTATTGAAGATCGTAAGTCGGGTAACTTTACGATTGCTCGTGAGGGTTGGCTGGCAGATTACAACGATCCGATCAATATGTTAGAGATCTTTACAAGCGATTCCGGTAACAACGATATGCAGCTTGGAAAGGGTGACAAGCCTTCTGATTCTGCACCAGACTGGACAGATTATAACAAGCTGATCAAAGAGATCCGTACAACTTCTGATTTCTCCAAGCGTGTGGATCTGATGCATCAGGCAGAGGATATGCTGATGGATACCGGTGCGGTAATGCCAATTTACTATTACAATGATATTTATATGTTAAAATCTAATATCAAGGGTATTTACTCTACTATTTATGGAATGAAGTACTTTATGTACGCAACAAAAGAAAAATAAAATCATCCGAGTGTAAATTCGATGAGAAACAGGAAAACTCCGGGAGATGTTCCCGGAGTTTTCGATGTTTATTCAGTACAAGTTTTTTCTTTCATGTGACCATTTTTCCGGATGCTTTTCGTATTGCGCATTGATCCAGTCAACGACCTGCTGTTTGCCTTCATTGGAAAACGGAGCGGTGAAATCGGTTTTCAGAGCGTCATCCGTCAGAGAAAAAATCAGCGGGCCGGGCCAGACCCAGGCATGGAAAAAGGCATCCCCTTCCTCAGGAGCTTCCCGTCGGATCAGAAAACGCATGCCGTTGATCCATCCGGTATAGCTTGTTTTTTTGTAATAATTTAAGTTTAATACTTCGTCAAAGGTTAACATGATATCTCCCGATTTCATTATTTTGTAATAATTGTAACACATTTCCAGTAATTTTGGTATAATGTCAGTTAGAGTGTTTGAACGAAGGTGAAAGAATATGTTTGGGAGAAATGATTTTATTGAAAATGTAAAAGATGCACTGGCAGCATCGGATTGTGATATGGGAGAATTCCGCAGCTGGCAGAAAATGTATGATAAACTGAAGAAGAAAAAAAGAGAGGAAGAGGAGCGTTATCAACGTTGCAGAAAACAGACGAAGCGCGTGCAGGAGGATGCACAGCTGATGGAACATATGCTTACTGCGGAGCAGCCGGTAGAGGAAAAAGCATT
>DLQV01000293.1:7154-8529 GCA_002474415.1 Lachnospiraceae bacterium UBA7598 | reverse complement strand
ATTTCTTTCGGAAGAACAAATTTGCAACTTGCTCTGGCACTCACTGAATAAAGTTAATTGCGTAAAATAAAAATCTTTACACAAAGAATTTGAAATCAATGCCAGAGCTGCTTTGCAAATTTTTCCGGAGAAAGAGAATACCCCCCTTCTTCCGTCACATCGAAAAAACTTATGCCTAAAATAATTTTCAGACAATTCAACGATATGTTTCGATGTTTATAAAAAATTTAGAATTTTTGTTAGCACTCCTACTTGACGAGTGCTAATTTCGGGTGTATAACAATATCGTAAACGAGAAAAATAGTAACTGAGATGCAAAAACAGAACAGTTACATGATGATAGTTAAGAGGAGGGCTTGCTATGAACATACAGAAATTCACACAAAAGTCGGTAGAAGCGATCAATAACTGCGAAAAGCTTGCCTACGATTATGGAAATCAGGAGATTGAGCAGGAGCACCTGTTAGTTGCTCTGTTACAGCAGGAAGAGGGACTGATCCCAAAACTGATAGAGAAAATGGAAATTGACGTACAGCACTTCACCCAGAATGCGATCAGCAAACTGGATGCGCGCGTCAAAGTATCCGGCAGCAACAGTAATGTCTATGTCGGAAAAGATTTAAACAATGTGCTGATCCATGCAGAAGATGAGGCAAAGGCAATGGGAGATGAGTATGTCTCCGTAGAGCATTTGTTCCTGGCATTGCTGAAGTATCCAAACGCTGCAATGAAGTCACTGATGAAAGAATATGGACTGACCAGGGAGCGTTTCCTGCAGGCATTGTCCACCGTCCGTGGCAATCAGCGTGTAACTTCGGATAATCCGGAAGCAACGTATGACACACTGGAAAAATATGGTTATGATATGGTGGAGCGTGCAAGACAGCAGAAGATGGACCCGGTGATCGGCCGTGATGAGGAGATCCGGAATGTGGTCCGGATTCTTTCCCGTAAGACCAAAAATAACCCGGTGCTGATCGGTGAACCTGGTGTAGGTAAGACAGCCGTTGTCGAGGGTTTAGCACAGCGTATCGTAAAAGGCGATGTACCGGAAGGCTTAAAAGATAAGAAACTGTTTGCCCTGGATATGGGTGCACTGGTTGCCGGTGCAAAGTATCGTGGTGAATTTGAGGAACGTTTGAAAGCAGTTCTTGACGATGTCAAAAATTCGGATGGACAGATCATTCTGTTTATCGATGAGTTGCACACTATTGTGGGTGCCGGAAAAACGGATGGCGCCATGGATGCCGGACAGCTGTTAAAACCAATGCTTGCCAGAGGAGAGCTGCACTGTGTCGGTGCCACAACCTTAAACGAATACCGTGAGTATATCGAAAAAGATGCTGCCCTGGAGCGTCGTTTCCAGCCGGTCACC
>DLQV01000293.1:6304-7097 GCA_002474415.1 Lachnospiraceae bacterium UBA7598 | reverse complement strand
AACGGTGGAAGATACCATTTCCATTTTGCGGGGCTTAAAGGAACGTTACGAAGTGTTCCACGGTGTTAAGATTACGGACTCTGCGCTTGTTACAGCAGCAGTTCTTTCCAACCGTTATATCACGGACCGGTTCCTGCCGGATAAAGCAATCGACCTGGTTGATGAGGCCTGTGCGATGATCAAGACGGAACTGGATTCCATGCCGGCAGAGCTCGACGAATTAAATCGTAAGATTATGCAGTTACAGATTGAAGAGACTGCGCTGAAGAAAGAAACAGACCATCTGAGTCAGGAGCGTCTGGCAGATCTGCAGAAAGAACTTGCCGAGTTGCGTGATCAGTTCAATGCAAAGAAAGCACAGTGGAGCAGTGAAAAGGATGCTGTTGATAATGTCAGCAAGCTGCGTGAGCAGATTGAAGGCACGAAGAAGGAAATTGAGGCAGCACAGCGTGATGCTGACTATGAGAAGGCTGCGGAACTGCAGTACAGTAAACTGCCTGGATTACAGAAAGAACTGGAAATTGAGGAAGACAAACTTAAAGACCGTGATCTGTCCCTGGTACATGAGAATGTCACCGATGAGGAGATCGCAAAGATCATTTCCCGTTGGACCGGAATTCCGGTTGCAAAGTTAAGCGAAAGCGAACGGAACAAGACACTGCACCTGGATGAGGAACTCCACAAACGTGTAGTAGGCCAGGATGATGGTGTTACGAAAGTAACAGAGGCAATTATCCGTTCCAAGGCTGGAATCAAAGATCCGACCAAACCAATTGGTTCGTTCCTGTTTTTG
>DLQV01000293.1:5274-6275 GCA_002474415.1 Lachnospiraceae bacterium UBA7598 | reverse complement strand
TTTGGGACCAACCGGTGTCGGCAAGACCGAGCTTGCAAAAGCACTTGCAGCCTGCCTGTTCGATGATGAATCCAACATGGTGCGTCTTGATATGAGTGAGTACATGGAGAAATACTCCGTGTCCCGTCTGATCGGAGCGCCTCCAGGATATGTCGGATACGATGAAGGTGGCCAGCTGACAGAAGCTGTGCGGAGAAAACCATACTCTGTTGTTTTGTTCGATGAGGTGGAAAAAGCACATCCGGATGTCTTTAACGTATTGTTACAGGTACTCGATGATGGACGAATCACAGATTCACAGGGACGTACTGTAGATTTCAAGAACACGATCATTATTATGACCAGTAACCTTGGATCGCAGTATCTGCTGGATGGCATCGATGCAAACGGCAACATTTCGCCGGAAGCAGAAAAAGAAGTCATGGAAGATCTGCAGGGACATTTCCGTCCGGAATTTTTGAACCGTCTGGATGAGATTATCATGTTCAAGCCGCTGTCAAAGGATAACATTGGAAACATTATTCATCTGATGATGGATGATCTGAACAAGCGTCTTTCTGACCGTGAAATCAAGGTGGCACTGTCACCGGAGGCCGAAAGCTTTGTTATTGAACATGGCTACGATCCGGTTTATGGTGCAAGACCATTGAAGCGGTTCCTGCAGAAGCATGTGGAGACCCTTTCTGCGAAACTGATTCTCGAAGATCAGGTTCGGCAGGGAGATACGATCCTGATTGATGTGAAGGATGGTGCACTTACAGCATCTGTACAGAAATAAAAGCAATATTTATGTAAAAAAATCTCAATAAAAACTTGTCAAGCGTCAGGAAATCATGTATCCTTATAAGGATGAAATGAATTTCCTGGCGCTTTTTCTTTCAAAATGAAAAAAACGGGAAATGAAAGAAATGTAGAAATTACACAGATTTACCGCAAGAAACAATGCAAAGAGAAGTTTGTGAAAAAATTTCTACAAAGAATAAAAATGCAGGATACATACA
>DLQV01000293.1:0-5236 GCA_002474415.1 Lachnospiraceae bacterium UBA7598 | reverse complement strand
AAATTATTCAAAAAGATCTTGAACAATATTCATATGGGGATTGGATACGAATGGATTTATTTGAGTATATGAGACAACAGAATATGAAGGATGAGTCACCGCTTGCCTCGCGTCTGCGTCCAACGACACTCGACGAAGTTGTCGGGCAGCAGCACATTGTTGGAAAAGACAAACTGCTGTACCGTGCCATCAAGGCAGATAAACTCAGCTCCATCATTTTTTACGGGCCGCCCGGTACGGGCAAGACGACACTGGCAAAGGTGATTGCAAATACCACGAGTGCAGAGTTCATGCAGATCAATGCGACTTCAGCGGGAAAGAAAGATATGGAGGAAGTGGTGGCCGCTGCAAAAAATAATCAGGGTATGTACGGAAAGAAAACGATCCTGTTTATTGACGAGATTCACCGTTTCAACAAAGGACAGCAGGATTACCTGCTTCCGTTTGTCGAGGATGGAACCATCATCCTGATCGGTGCTACCACAGAAAATCCGTATTTTGAAGTAAATCCCGCGCTTTTGTCACGCTCGGTCATTTTTGAATTAAAGAAACTTTCCACGGAAGATATCCGCACACTGCTTCTTCGGGCGGTCAATGATACGGAAAAGGGCATGGGTTCTTACCATGCACAGATTGACGATGATGCGCTGGATTTTTTGGCAGACATGGCAAACGGAGATGCGCGCGCAGCGCTGACTGCCATTGAGCTTGGAATTCTGACCACGGACCGGAGTGAGGATGGGATTATTCACATTACACTGGATGTGGCCAGTGAGTGCATCCAGAAGCGGGTTATCAACTACGATAAGACGGGGGATAACCACTATGATACGATCTCTGCTTTTATCAAGAGTATGCGGGGATCGGATCCGGATGCCGCTGTGTATTATCTGGCACGGATGCTTTATGCGGGGGAAGATGTGAAATTTATTGCCAGAAGAATTATGATTCTGGCATCTGAGGATATCGGGAATGCTGATCCGCAGGCATTGCAGGTTGCGGTGGCGGCAGCACAGGCGGTGGAGCGGCTCGGAATGCCGGAAGCACGGCTCGTGCTTGCACAGGCGGTTACCTGAATGGCAAGCGCACCAAAGAGCAATTCCGCGATTAATGCCATTGATAAGGCCATGCGTGTGGTGCAGGAGACAAAGACACCGCCGGTCCCGGTGCATTTGCAGGATGCTCACTACAAATCGGCAGGAAAACTTGGGCACGGAAAAGGTTACAAATATGCCCATGATTACAAAAACCACTACGTGAAGCAGCAGTATCTGCCGGATGGACTGACCGGTGAGGTTTTCTATGAACCGTCGGAAAATGGATACGAGCAGCAGATTCGCGCCTATTATAAGAAAATCAAAGAAAATCCAGAGGAATAATAAGGAGGAAAACTTACCATGAAAACCTACCAGGAGATGAGCAAAGAGGAACTGATGCAGGAAAAGACCGCTCTTGAGGCAGAATATGCCAAGATCAAGGATATGGGACTTGCACT
Source organism: Lachnospiraceae bacterium UBA7598 (assembly GCA_002474415.1). Classification (GTDB taxonomy): domain Bacteria; phylum Bacillota; class Clostridia; order Lachnospirales; family Lachnospiraceae; genus Roseburia. The sequence continues at coordinate 3,741 of DLQV01000293.1, read as the reverse complement.
GGATATGTCCAGAGGAAAGCCGGGAGCTGACCAGCTTGAGCTGAGCATGGGAATGCTCGATGTGGTTGATTCCAAGACTGCATTAAAGAGTGAAAACGGCACCGATCTGCGAAACTATGGTGTACTCGATGGTATTCCGGAAGCAAAAAAACTGATGGCAGATGTGATTGGAACAAAGCCGGAGAATGTAATTGTTTACGGTAATTCCAGTTTGAATATTATGTATGATCAGGTTGCCCGCGCAGAAATGTTTGGTATTTGTGGCAATACTCCATGGTGTAAACTTGATAAAGTAAAATTCCTCTGTCCGGTTCCGGGATATGACAGACATTTTGCCATTACCGAGGCATTTGGCATCGAGATGATTAACATCCCAATGACAGAGAATGGACCGGATATGGATCTGGTAGAAAAATATGTAAATAACGATGAGACGGTGAAAGGAATCTGGTGTGTGCCGAAATACTCAAACCCACAGGGGGTGGTCTATTCGGATGAGACGGTGCGCAGATTTGCAGCCTTAAAGCCTGCAGCTGCGGACTTCCGTATTTTCTGGGATAATGCCTATGTAGTACATCATCTTTACAAAGACAAACAGGCGCAGATCCTGGATATCTTAGAAGAGTGCAAAAAAGCAGGAAATCCGGATATGGTATTTGAATTCTGCTCTACCAGCAAGGTCAGCTTCCCTGGATCCGGTATCGCAGCCATTGCTTCCTCTGAGGCAAACATTGCAGACATCAAGAAGCGCCTGACCGTTCAGACGATCGGTCATGACAAGATCAATCAGCTGCGTCATGTGAAGTTCTTCAAAAATGTTGATGGCATCAAAGCACATATGGAGAAGCAGGCAGATCTTATCCGTCCGAAATTTGAATTGGTAGAAAAGATCTTTTCCGATGAGCTGGCATCCCGCGGAATCGGTACATGGATGCATCCGCTGGGAGGATATTTTATTTCCTTTGAGGCTCCGGAAGGATGTGCAAAGGAGATCGTTGCCAAGTGTAAAGAGGCAGGTGTAGTGCTGACAGGTGCAGGTTCTCCATTCCCATACAAGAAAGATCCGAAGGATTCGGTCATCCGTATTGCACCGACATATCCATCGTTATCCGAGCTGGAACAGGCAGCAAAAGTATTTGTTGTGGTTGTCCGCATGGTAGCAGCAGAAAAGTTTTTAGCTGAAAAATAAAAAAGATTATTGTAATAGAATTTGTGAAAAAGGGCTTTCCGGTGTGGAGAGCCCTTCTTTGTAGTACCAAAGAACTATTTACAAAAACGCAAAAAACGGTATAGTTATAATATCTTTTTTCAGTACGGCAAATGCATGTGATGCAATCGCCGGATTTTTTGTGCCCACAGATATTCTTCTGTGGTTTCCCATAAGAAAGTCCTTCGTACAGGAGGAAAAATAAAATATGAAAGAAATATTTCAGGAATATGGCGGTATTTTAATTACGGTAGTAGCAATTCTTGCGGTAATCCTTGTCATTACGGCTGTTGTAGGAACCGATACGAGCGGGCCGATTGGAAGTGCATTCCAGACACTGGTGAAAAATTTTATTGACCAGGCAAATAAAAATACCGGTTTGCCGACACCGTAAGGAGGCCGTATGGAACTTGGAAAAGAATATTTTGGCCCGCTGTGGAAGTATATCTCAAACGAAGAGATCACGGATGTGGATTACAATGGGCGGGAAATCTGGCTGACAAATATTTACAATGAGCGTTACAAGGTCAATCAGAGTTACGTGGATGAAAATGTGACTTCTGCGTTTGTGGAACAATTTACCCAGCGGATTGCAAATGTGGTCAGCCAGCAGTTTAATAAGCAGAATCCGGAGCTTGAGGCAGAAACCAGTGAGCTGCGTGTGACGATCCTGCATGAGTCGATTGCGCGTTCCGGGCGGAGTATCAGTATTCGGAAAACGCCGCCGGTCGTTCGTCTGACCGCAGAAAAGGCACTTCAGGAACAGTATTGCAGCAAGGAAATTCTTGCAGTACTGATCAATTGTGTGCTGACCAAAATGAATCTGATTTTTTGTGGGATGCCGGGAATTGGAAAGACCGAGTGCGTAAAATTTTTTTCCCAGTATGTTCCGGGAAACGAGCGGGTGATTACGATTGAGGATACGATGGAGATCCGGTACTCCGTCACGAATCCGGGCAAAGACTGTATTGAGATGAGAGTAAATGACCGGTTTGATTATGCAGATGCAATCAAGGCAAGCCTGCGTTTAAATCCCAAATGGATTATGCTCTCGGAGGCGCGCTCGAAGGAAGTGAAATACCTTTTGGAAGGCTGGTCAACAGGAGTCCGGGGAATGACAACCCTGCATACGGATGATGTCCGGAACATTCCGGACCGGATTTTAAATATGCTGGAAACACGTGTGGATGCGGATCGTCTGGAGAACGATATCTATCAGGCGATGGACGTGGGGGTTTTGATTCGGAAGAAGAAAGGGGGAGCCAATCAGGTATACCGTTATATTGACCAGGTCTGCTTTTTTGACAGAGAGAACGGAAAAAACAGGATTATTATGGCTGTGACGGATGGAAATCTGGTACTGAAAGAATTTCCGGGGCAGCTGATCCGGCGGTTTGAACGGGCAGGTGTGGAAAATCCCCTGATGTGTGGACTTTTGGAGCAACAGCTGGGAAAAGAAAAGGACAGGGAGGTGGATACATGATCTATCTGGTGGTTCTGTCGGCTTTGTATGCGCTGCATCTGCTCTTAAAACTTCACTGGATTACGACAGTTGTGATAGGCAGTTTTTTGATGCTTCGGATTTCCGGACACCGGAAATGGTGTGGAAAAAAGAATGCATACGAGAGAAAGTTTGAAGAGGTGTCCGAATATCTGGATATGTTATTGTATGCATTTGTCAAAGAAGAAAAAGTAGAGAGGGCATTGGTGAATGTGGATGCGGCTATGGTGGATGGTCCGATGCGGGGAGTCCTGCAAAAGGCAATTGATCATATGCACATGACATTTGATGAGACAGATGTGATGCGGGATTCTCTGCACATGATCGAACAGGAATACACCTGCAGCCGGATAAAAAATGTGCATGATTTTATCGTACATGTAGAAATTTACGGAGGGGCAATTGAAAAACCGGTGGAGTTGCTTCTCGCAGATAAAAAGAGATGGGAGCAGCGAATTCGGGAGTCCATGAAAGAGCGCAGGAAAATGTTTGTGGATATTGTAATGTCGATAGCTGCCTCTCTGTTGATATGCGGCATGATTTTATATCTGCCGGTGATGGAAATTGATATCAGTAAAAATCTGATTTCACAGGTGCTTACGGTGATAGTTGTAATACTGGATGATCTTATTTTTACGAGAGCACAGAAATATCTTGCCATCAACTGGTTGGCTGTGGATGGACAGACCGATGAGGCGGATGCAAAGAAAATAGAAGAATATTACCGGTATGATGAGAAAAAAGATAAACGTTTATCGGTGATGCTGACAGTTGTGACGGTGGCAGGTGCAGCAGTTGCGTATTATCTTGGACATCAGTTGATGACGGCTGCTGCACTTCTTCTGGCTGCATTGATGGCAAATCAGCACCGGGTAGGACGGGCGGTTGCACGGAAAACATTGGTACGCAGTATCAAGTGTGCATTTCCAGGCTGGCTGATGGATATTGTTTTGCTGCTGCAGAGTGAAAATGTTCAGGTTGCGCTACAAAAATCACAGGAACATGTTCCGCCGGTGTTGCGACGGGATCTGCA
>DLQV01000277.1:12980-19882 GCA_002474415.1 Lachnospiraceae bacterium UBA7598 | reverse complement strand
ACAGTCCGGACGTGATCCGAGAGAACTTCCGCTTGCCATGTATGCCGTGGAACACATGTGGCCGACATTGTCCGAAGAACTCGGTGTGGATGTGGAATACCATAAAGAAGGAAACCTTCGTCTCGGAAAGACCGCAAAGCACAAAGAAATCTTACAGGGACTGACGGACCGTGCCGTTGCACTGGGACTGGATGTGCGGATGATCGATGGAAAAGAAGTGCGTGAGATCAACCCATACTTAAGCGATGAGATTACGGTTGCCAGCTGGTGTCCGACTGACGGACATGCCAATCCGCTCGTTGCAACCCTCGGTTTTTACAAGAGAGCCAGAGAGCTTGGCGCAGAGTTTATCACAGGTGAGGATGTACTGGAGATTCAGAAAATCAAAGGAAAAGCCAGACGTGTGGTAACCGCAAAAAATGTGTATGAAGGAGAAACCATCGTACTGGCATCCGGATATGAAAGCCGTCCGATTGCAGCGAGTGTCGGCATTGACATTCCGATGCGCAAAGAGCTGATCGAAGCACTGGTTACGGAGGCAGAGCCAAAGATGTTTCCACAGATGCTTGGAACAGCAGATGCTGATTTCTACGGCCATCAGACGAATCATGGATCTTTTGTATTTGGTGGTGCCTCCGGATTTGAGGCAGAAAACCGTGACAATGGACATATGATTACTTCGAGTATCACTGCTCCGTGCATCTGCCGGGGAATTATGAAATACATTCCAAAACTCGCCGATGCAAAGATCGTTCGTACATGGGCCGGATATGAAGATCTGTGTGCAGACGGAGTACCGGTACTCGGACCGGTCAAAGAAGTGCCGGGCTTGTTGTTGGCCTGTACTTTTACCGGACACGGATTTGGAATTTCACCGATTGTCGGAAAGCTGTTATCCGAACTGGCCATGGGAAAAGAAACCACACTGGATCTGCACGAACTGCGATATGATCGGTTTCGGGCAGTGATCTAAGATAGCAGGAGTGTTGTATAAAAAAGAATACAAGAGTAGCAATCAAAAAGATAGTATGGTATATTATAAGCACGAATAAGTAGCAAAGGCGCTATAGTAGGTGATACTATGGCGTCTTTTTTGTTTATTTGCTTTGATATTCCATACCTCTGAAAATATAAGGAGGAAATGCATATGGATACCAAAATTAAATTTTTATATTTGAGTGAACCGGATATGATCAAGGCTGGAGTAAAGAACATGGATCAGTGTGTGGAGGCAATGGAAGATTTGCTGGTTACATTGAACAAAGGTGATTATGTGATGGCCGGAGTCAACCATAATTCCCATGGTGCACAGGTGATTTTTCCAGATGATCCGCAGTTTGAAGGAATGCCAAAAAATGCAGATGACCGCCGGTTTATGGCGATGCCGGCATATCTTGGAGGAAAATACAAGATGGCCGGAATGAAGTGGTATGGAAGTAACTGTGAGAATAAAGCTTTCGGTCTGCCGCGTTCCATTCTGATGATGATGTTAAACGATAAAGATACCGGAGCACCACTGGCACTGATGTCTGCAAATCTTGTCAGCTGCTACCGCACCGGAGCAATTCCGGGAGTCGGGGCAAAATATCTGGCAAGAAAAGATTCTGAAACTGTTACGATTATCGGACCGGGTGTTATGGGAAGAACCTGTCTGCTGGCTTTTTTAAGTGTCTGCCCGAAGATTACTACGGTAAAAGTGAAAGGAAGAGGACAGCGCTCCCTGCATGCATTTGAAGAGTTCGTAAAGAAGGAATGTCCGCAGATTCAGCAGGTCATCGTATGTGATTCGATTGAAGAGGCCGTAAAGGACAGTGACATCATCTGTGTTACTTCTACCGCACCGGTAAAAGAAATCGATTTTCCATATATCGCAGAAGACTGGGTCAAGAAAGGTGCACTCATCTGTCTGCCATCGGCTGCACGGTTTGATGATGATTTTCTGATCAACCGCTGCAAGAAAGTGGTAGATAACTATAAGCTGTATGAAGCCTGGGCAGAGGAATTCCCGTATCCGAGTTATGAGATGGTACAGATCATCGGTTCTAAGTTTACGGATTATCTGCACGAAGGACGGATTCAGCGGGAAGATATTGTAGATATTGCCGATATCATTAATAAAAAGCATCCGGGACGGGAGAGCGATGATGAGATCATTGTATACTCGGTAGGCGGTATGCCTGTTGAGGACATTGCCTGGGGCGGTATCGTATACCGCAATGCATTAAAAGAAGGTATCGGCGTGGAACTGCCTTTATGGGATCAGCCGGATATGGCATAAAAGGTACGCCTTTTTAAATGCTTTTTGTCAGGTGATCCTGGCAGAAAAGTACAAGGGGCGAAAAAATGAAAAACGTCATGCCAATGCAGCCGTATCTGGTGCTGGATACGGATGATTATCAGGTGAAAAAAGAAATGAAATCCGGAATCTCTCATTTTTATGAGTTTTCCAAAAAGAAAAGTTCAAAGGAAGAGATGAAGGCGGTGCCGGATGGCAGTGTGGATCTGTTGTTTGGAATCGGAGAGCAGGATGTCAAGACGTATATTGGCGGAACGGTTCTTGCCGCAAAAGGCTGGGAGTTTGAGGACGGACGCTCGTATTTTGGAGTTCGTTTTCAGCCGGGAAGCTGTATTCTGCCGGAAGAACTTTCCATCCGGGATCTGGTCAACAAAGATCTTGAGATTGATGGCAATCTGTTTGGAGATCACCTGACCGAGAAACTTGCCGGGAGTAAAAATATTTCGGAGCGCGTCAATGTATTTACGACGGAATATGCAAAACTGCGGGGAAAAGAACTGGCTGAGGGCATACAAAAGCTGGAAAATTATCTCAGGGAGAGAATTTATGATACCGATGGATGTATTTCTATCCGGCAGCTGGCAGAGGAAACCGGATATTCGGAATGTTATATCCGGCGTGTTTTTCAGCAGGTGCATGGAATTTCGCCAAAGAATTTTGAACGGTTTGTCCGGTTTCAGAAGCTGCTGCATGTCATAAATAAAATGCCGGAGAGGATCCGGCTGGATGCCCTGGCGCAGCAGTGTGGGTATTATGACGAAGCACATATGATTAAAGATTTTAAACAGTATGCCGGGATTACCCCACAGGGATACGAGCGGTTGATTACAGGAGTGAAGATTCCGGAATTGGAATCCTGATGGTGTCATACAAAGGAGGAAGGACTATGAGTTTATCAAGAATTGAAGTAATTACGGGCATGTCAAAATTTTCCAGCTTAAAAGCAGCGCTTAGCAAGGCAGGTGTGCGGGGAATGACCGTGATGCAGGTACTTGGATGCGGTGTGGAAAAAGGAACCAGGGAGTACGAAGTGGATGAACTTGAGGAGATGGAACTGCTCCCGAAACAGCAGATCAACATTGTTGTGGAGACGGAGCGTGTGAATTCCATCGTAGAGATCATCAAAGAACAGCTGTATACCGGTCACATTGGAGATGGAAAGATCTTTATCTATAAACTGGACAATGTCATCCGTGTCCGCACCGGTGATGAGGGCGAAAAAGCGTTGTAGAGGATGGAGGTCTGTTTATGGAAGAAAAGAAGTTAGGACTGAAAAGTGTTGTTTCTGTTTCCGTAGGACTTGTCATTGCAACGAGTTGTCTGGTTTCACTCGGACAGGGGGCAGGAACCATAGGTGTTACCTTTATTTTTGCCATGGTGATCGCCTGCCTGTTTAATATGACAACCATCGCATCCCTGTCGGAGCTCAATGCTCTGATGCCGAATACGACCGGTGGACTGGCACAGTACACACTTGCCTGTCTGGGACCATTCCCGACGATGATTTCCATGGTGGGAGGTTACCTGTTCTGCAATGTATTGTCCTCCGGCGTAGAAGCCTCGATTTTTGCATATGCCATGGGAGAAATTTTTCATCTGCCAATTCCAAACTTTTCCTATACCGTTCTGGTGACGGTCATTCTTCTGATTGCCAATTTAAAGGGTGTGGATATGTTTGCAAAGATTCAGGATGCGGTGGCATATCTGATGGTCGGATCGATGGTGATTATGGGTGTCATCGGTATGCTGGGGCTTGGCACTGGGAAAAAGGTAAGCCAGCCGATGGTTCTTTCCGCAGACTGGAAAACGATTGTTTCCATGATCGCAGTTGCATTCTGGCTGTTTATCGGTGCAGAATATGTGATTCCGATTTCGAAGGATGTCAAAAATGCCAAGCGGAATGTACCGCTTGGGATGTTTCTTGGGCTGGGACTGATCTGTGTTGTGCAGTCAATTCTGGTATTCGGATTTCACAATTATACCCCATGGGCCCAACTGGCAGATTCTGCAGCCCCGCATCTGCTGTACGGGGAAAATCTTCTGGGAAATGTTGGAAAAATATGGATGGCTTTTGTGGCGGCACTGGCACTGATCAGTTCCCAGAACTCTGCGATCAACGGACTGGCAAGTATCTGTCAGGGAATGGCAAAAATGAATATGATGCCGCGCTGCTTTAAAAAACTGAACAAAAACAATGTGCCGTTTGTCGGTGTGTGGTTTATCAGTATTCTGATTCTTGTATTTGCATTTATCAGCAGTGATTCATCGGATGCAATTTCCTTTTTTATTCTGGTTGGATCGGTATTCTGGATGGTGTCCTATATTTTTGCACATATTGATGTGCTGGTACTGAGGCACCGTCTTCCGAAAGCACCAAGAAGTTTCAAAGTTCCGTTTGGACCGGTGCTGCCGCTTGTCGGAATTGCAGGTACGGTGTTTATGATCTGCAATATTTCGACAGATCCGACAGAACGCAATGCGATTCTGCTTTTGTCCGGAGCTGTATTTCTTGCATTGGGTGTGTATTCTTTCTTCTGGATCCGGTTTAAAATGAAGATGCCGGTGTTTAAGAGTGTTCCGGTAGAAAAAGTAATGGCAATGGAACACGATATGTATGATACGATTCGAAAACGCCGGGGAATCTGGCGGTAATACTTGACAAACAGTATAAAAAGGGTTAAAGTATAGCAATAAGAGAAAACCGATGAGAAAGAGAAGTAAGCTTATCTGGACATCACAGAGAGCTGCAGGTGGTGTGATGCAGCATGAAAGGATTTGCTGAATGGACTTTTGAGGGCGGCCTGAAAAAAGAAGCAGATTGCATGAGCATTGCATTTAGTAGGTGTCGCCGGGAACCGAACCCGTTATCAATTCGGCACATATGGATGTATGTGACAGAGTGGACAATTCATTGTCAATTTGAGTGGTACCGCGATAAGAGAGCAAAGGCTTTATTACCGTCTCAGGATTTTATCCTGAGGCGGTTTTTTTATTCATCGGGGAAAAAGAAAAGGAGAGATTATTATGAAAAAGAAAGTATTAGCAATGATTTTGACAGCAGTATGTACAATAGGACTTATGGCAGGATGCGGAAACAGCAGCGCGGGAGATACAAACACCCAGAAAAATGCGTCTTCGGCAGAGAACAGCTATAAGATTGGAATTTCCCAGTTTGCAGAACATGGATCTTTAGACAACTGCCGGGAAGGCTTTTTAGAGGGCTTGAAAGAAGAAGGTATTGAGGAAGGAAAAAATCTGACAGTTGATTATCAGAACGCGCAGACCGATACCGGTACAGCAAGCACGATCGCAGACAGTTTCGTATCCGCAAAAGAGGATCTGATCTGTGCAATTGCAACACCGTGTGCACAGAGCGCTTACAACTCTGCCATGAATGCAGATATTCCGGTAGTTTACACAGCTGTATCGGATCCGGTTGCTGCAAAGCTTGCCAATGAAGACGGTTCCTGTGTGGGAAATGTTACCGGTTCTTCCGATGTGCTTCCGGTGGAAGAACAGTTAAAAATGATCCGTGCCATGCTGCCGGATGCAAAGAAGATTGGAATTCTTTATACAACGAGTGAGACAAATTCCTGCAGTACGGTAAAAGAATATCAGGATCTTGCCGGAAAATATGGTTTCGAGATCGTGGATACCGGAATTAACACTTCTGCAGATATTGACATGGCAGCAACGGATTTAGTCAGCAAAGTAGATTGCCTGTGCAACCTGACAGATAACACCGTGGTAAATGCCCTGCAGACCGTTCTTGATAAGGCAAACAATGCAAAGATTCCGGTATTCGGAAGTGAGATTGAGCAGGTAAAATCCGGATGTGTTGCTTCTATGGGAATTGATTACTATCAGCTTGGAATCGAGACCGGAAAGATGGCAGCAAAGATTTTAAAGGGTGAGGAAAAAGCTTCGGAGACTCCGTATATTACAGCTTCGAAAGCTGAATTATATGTAAACACAGCAGCAGCCGATAAGATCGGAATGAAGCTGGATGCATCTTATATCAAAAATGCGGCTCAGACTTTTGACGAGATTACCGTAAAATAATTATATTTGGGAAAGATAAGGGGTATCACATGACATTGGTATTAAGCGTACTCGAACAGGGTATGATCTATGCGATTATGGCACTTGGCATTTATATTACGTATACGATTCTGGATTTTCCGGATCTGACGGTTGACGGAAGTTTTCCGCTTGGAGCTGCAATCTCTGCGGTACTGATCACGAAGGGTGTAAATCCGATATTGACGCTTTTAATTTCGTTTCTGGCAGGAGTGGCAGCAGGAACATTGACCGGACTGATCCATGTGAAATTAAAGGTACGGGATCTGTTGTCCGGAATTATTATGATGACAGCTCTTTATACGGTAAACCTTCGTATTGCAGGCAGAGCCAATGTGCCGATTTATAACATGACAACACTGTTTGACAATGCACTGGTAAAAAAGATTTTTACGGGGGCGCTTGCACCATTTGCAAATACGATTATCATTCTGGTGATCACACTGATTATGAAGTTTTTACTGGACTGGTATATGAGCACCAAATCCGGCTATCTGCTGCGAGCAGTCGGAGATAATGAGACCAT
>DLQV01000277.1:11095-12929 GCA_002474415.1 Lachnospiraceae bacterium UBA7598 | reverse complement strand
CGATGGGCGTGGACAAAGGCATTATTAAAATCATCGGCCTTGCGATTGCCAACGGCCTGGTAACGTTGAGCGGATGTATTTTTGCACAGCAGCAGAGATATTTTGACATCTCCATGGGAACCGGAACGATGGTCATCGGTCTGGCCAGTGTGATCATCGGTATCAGCCTGCTGAAAAAAGTTTCTTTCATTCGTGTGACAACAAGCGTAATTATTGGTTCGATCATTTATAAAGCATGTGTGGCAATTGCCATCAAACTGGGAATGCCGTCCTCCGATCTGAAGATGATTACGGCGGTACTGTTTCTTGTGATTTTAGTTCTCGGCATGGATCGCAAAAAGAGAAAGAAGGTGGCATAGATGTTGGAATTACAGCATATTCACAAAATGTATAATCCGGGTACGATCAACGAGATCTGCCTGTTTGAAGATTTTAACCTGAAAATTGAGGACGGACAGTTCGTTTCCGTTGTCGGAAGCAATGGTTCCGGAAAGACATCCATGCTGAACATCATTTGCGGCAGCATACCGGTGGATGCAGGAAAGATCCTGGTGAATGGAGTGGATATTTCACGTCAGAAAGATTATATCCGTCATCGCAGAATCGGACGTGTATTTCAGGATCCGTCCAAGGGAACCTGTCCGTCCATGACAATTCTGGAGAATCTTGCAATTGCGGACAACAAGGGAAAGGCTTATGGTCTCGGAAGAGGAACCAACCATGCGAGAATGGATGCGTATCGTGAACTTCTTGCAAGTGTTGGGCTGGGACTTGAAGACAAGATGCATACAAAGGTCGGGGCACTTTCCGGTGGACAGCGGCAGACACTGGCACTTCTTATGGCGACCATGAAGCCGATCGAATTTTTGATTTTGGACGAACATACGGCTGCTCTTGATCCGAAGACGGCAGAGATCGTTATGCAGCTTACAGGAAAAATTGTAAAAGAGAAGAAGGTTACCACGATTATGGTAACACACAACCTTCGTTACGCGGTGGAATACGGTGATCGTCTTCTTATGATGCATCAGGGACATGCGATCATTGATAAATCCGGAGCAGAAAAACAGGCAATGGAAGTCGAGGATATTCTTGGAACATTCAATGAAATTTCCATCGAATGTGGAAATTAAAAGAGACAGGGCCAGATAACATTATCTGACCCTATAAAAATATATAAAACTGGATATTTACATATGACCATTCTGCTGTAAAATATCGTTAGATTTTACAGAAAAGAGGAATTGGTTATGAAACACGAAAATATTTACAAATTGACATTGACTGCGCTTATGGCAGCACTATCATATGTAGTATTTACATTTTTACAGATCCAGGTAGCGCTTCCGGGGGGAGATGCAACCTCCTTCCATTTGGGAAATGCGGTATGTGTACTTGGTGCATTGCTTCTTGGCGGTGTGTATGGTGGAATCGGTGGAGCGATCGGTATGACGATTGGAGATCTGCTGAACCCGGTTTATATTGTGTATGCACCAAAGACATTTATTTTAAAGTTTTGTATCGGTTTGATTACAGGACTGATTGCACACAAGATTGGTCATATCTCTACATCAAATGACACAAAGCATGTATTAAAGTGGACAATTATCGCCACGGTCTGCGGACTTGGCTTTAATGTGATCTTTGATCCGCTGTTTGGATATTTTTACAAGCGTGTGCTGATGGGAAAACCGGCTGCGGAAGTTGCACTGGTATGGAATATCACAACGACTTCTGTCAATGCCATTGTTTCTGCTGTTGTTGCAGTAATTATCTACATGGCACTTCGTCCGGCACTCAAGAAAGCAAATCTGTTTCTTACATTAAAATAAGA
>DLQV01000277.1:0-11005 GCA_002474415.1 Lachnospiraceae bacterium UBA7598 | reverse complement strand
TTTAGTATTTTAAGTCGATATCGCCGGTATCATTGGAGATTGTCAGGGAATGTGTTGCTTTTCCATCGTGGGAGTAACTGCGATGACAGCTTTTTCCGTTTACGGTGACATCCCCGATACTGGTATTAAGATCAATGTTGCAGTCGGACAGGGTTTTCTGGGAGACCACACTTACATCGCCTACGTTATTGGAAATGTCCATGGATTGGAAGGTATTATTTTTCAAATCGATATCTCCTACGTCTGCTTCAAGTGTGGAAGTTCCCAAAGAGCAGTTCTTCAGGTCAATATCCCCGACGTCGGCACCAAGATCAAGTGTTTGAATGGTCAGACCGGAGAGATCGACATCTCCTACATTTGTCTGGAGTTTTACATTGGTTAATGCATCTGCAACGGTGACGGTTACCGAGCATTTTTTGCCGCCGATTACATTGTGGATTATGGAATGCTGGGTAATGGACAGGCAGTTGTTTTCTACTTTGTATGCAGGTACAAGTTTTTTGCTGGTCTTATATGCAATGGAAAATGTATCACCGGATTTAATAGTTAAATCGACAACACTCATATCTGCCGAAATTGAGGTGAAAGCATCCAGTGTGGTCTGCACAGAAGAAACAGCGTTCTGGTTTCCGTTCTTTGTATGATTGCTGTTATTTTCATCGTCGCTCCGGTCAGATACCGCGTTTATAAATGCTCCAAGGGACGGCAGATTTTCCGCCACGGACAGACCAAAACGCACCAGATGATAACCTGTGCCGGCGATGATACAGATGACCGTGATGATGGTGATAAGGACTAAATAAACATTTCGTTTCATGGTTGTTCTCCTCTAATTTTTAAACAGATTTTTGATCAGAGCTTCGATAATTGCGGCTATTGGCCAGATGATCCAGGTAATCCACCAGTCAAAGGAGAGAAAACTCCAGATCAGGTAAAAGCAGGTGACGGTTGGCCAGTAGACAGACATGACTGCAGCAAGTGCAGGATTGCTGTACTGTCGGCAATTCTGCTGGTCCGGTACATAATTTCCGCCTACGGTATTTTGATTGTTCAGATGAAGCAGTGTGCGATATCCGCCCATGCGCATGGAACTGCTCACAATCAGAAAAACACCGATCGCAACAATGATCAATACAAATCCACCGGAACAGTCTTCCAGTATGTCTGTGGCGAAGCTGGATACGGCATCCAGAAGGATCGGCGGAACAACACTTAAGATACACAGCATGATACCGATCGTCAGAAGCAGTGCATGTGTGCTCTTGTAATGTTCCATCTCGCGTTGGATATATTCGGTTGTGGCAAAATCGGTAACAAAATTTCCTTGTTCTAACTGTTTCCAGCGTCCCATGCGGACATTAGAGTAGACGAGCATGCCGACGCCGATGGCAATGAAAAGAAACATCAGTATAACACCGGACGCATCGAGTACATCACTGTTGCGCATCGAAGTATCCGCAGCAACCCCAAAAAAGATAGGACAGCAGGCCGAAAGGATAAACAAAAATACACTTAGTGCCACAAAGTAGGAATGACGGGAATGTTCCCGCAGAAACTGTCTGGCATCTTCCATAGAGAGCGATACAGCATTGGGAGTCTGTGCCTGCTGCGGCTGGTGAACAAACTGTTTGATCCCAAGATCTTCTGCAAGTTCGTCAAGATTTCCAAATTCTGCGATGACGGTACCAACCGCTTCATTTTCCGATTTTCCCTCATTTTTTAATTCAGTGTATTTGTCCTCCATCATCTGCCAGAGTTCATTTTTGGCTTTGTATACCTCTGGTGTGTTTGGAAGATTTAAAAACATAGTTTCCAGATAATTTCTAATAGCTTCCATTTTCCGTTTCCCCTTTCCTGATAAACTGTTCCACAACTTCCTGCGTAAGCAGCCATTCCTCACATTTTTCCTGATAGTAAGCACGCCCTTTGTCGGTGATCCGATAGTAGGTACGGCGTTTGCCGGTTGCGGTGTTCTGATCCTGAAAAGATGTGATATAGCCATTTCTCTCCATACGCGTAAAAGCAGAGTAGAGCGTAGTCTCCTTGATAATATATTTCTCATGGGAGAGCGTTTTGATCTGCTTGGAGATTTCATAACCATAGGATGGCTGATCGAGCAGAAGATAAAGAATCATGGTGTCATTGTAACCACGGATAACATCACTGCTGATTGCCATATGCATTCCTCCTTACTTTATCTGTCGTATTTCGTCTGTCGTTGCTACGACAGATATACTACGTCTGATGAAGTAAATATAACAGAGTGGGGAGAAAGCGTCAAGGGGAAAATAAAAAAATCCCCATGATTGAATCATGGGGAAAGGATATTACTGTTATGCTATTTTTTTCCAACGGCAAGTTTCCTGCGGAATTCCTGCGTTAATTTTTTGAGTTTTTCATCTGGTACAAATTGCTTTAAAGTTTCTTCATCCATGGCAACACGGTTATCCATGGTTTTCATAATATCGGTTACCTGCATTTTCTGGTAAACATTTTTGTCACTCAGATCATAGATCTGATTATCCGAAAGCCGCAGGACAACCGGGCGCATGAAATCATGAGTGTTTTCTACGAGAACAATTCCCTTGTCACCTGTAGAAAGATCAACGCTGGCGGCCTGTGGGATAATATGGATGCACTCTGCAAGTGCTGTGACAAGCACCGGAAGAAACTTCTTTGGATATTTTTTGAAATACTGCATGGCGGCGATTTCCGAAAGGGGTTCGTGTCCGCTGCTCATGGCTGTCATCTGATCAAACCAGTCGGCAATGCGCAGAATGGATGCCATTTCCTGCAATTCCTGATCCGGAGCAGTTGCAAGTTTTTCCGGATGGTCTTCGTACACATAGGTCTGCATCAACGCCAGTGCGCGTGAGAAAAAGTCGAAATCATCCCGATACATGGAAAGTGGAACGAGCCCTTTTTCCAGAGAAAGCTGAATGACATCCTGATCGGATGCGGACAGGTCATTCATTCCCTTTTCAATGATATTCCGCGGAACATTCCGGTATCCACAGTCATAAAGAAGTGCTGCGGTGGTGAGTATGCGTAGCTTTTCTTTCGGCAATCGCAGATGAGCCCCCATCATGGTTACAAGTATTGCAGTGCTGATCGCATGCTTGTACATAAAATCTTCACTGCTGCGCAGATTCTGGTTGAAATTTACACGATGCTTCAAAGAACCGTAGTGTGAAAGAATATCTTCCAGAAATACAGGGTATTTTTCGAGCTTTCTGCGTTCTGTAATGCAGTTTAAGATTTCCCGGAGCCGGAAAATATATACGGTCTGTAACTGCTCAAATTCAAGATCTTCACGGGAAAGCGGAGGAAGAGGCTCGGCCGGTTCGAGAATATAGACACCGATCAGACCGAAATTCTTAGCACTGGCAATTCCCGGTGCGGTGAGTGCGGAATTGCGTTCATAAAGCAATACACCTTTTTTATTGTAAATTGGTTTGGCAAGCCGCATGCCTGCCTTTAAGTCTTCTGTTCTGACAAATTTCATATTACGTGATCCCCCGTTGAAAGTCCCCTCAGCATTACATAAAATATACCTTAAATATACCATGAAACAGAGCTTGTTGCAATAAACGAAGAATTTTTTATGAACAACGTAGGTTTTCATTGATTTTATGCGGAAAATGTGGTATCATAGACATTGTTAAAAAATTAACAGCATCATTTGGTGCGAGTTTGATTTAAAGGAGAACGAAGAATGGCAAAGAAAGTTGTATTAGCAGGTGCTTGCCGTACAGCAATCGGCAAGATGGGTGGAGCATTAAGCAATACTCCAGCAGCAGATTTAGGTGCAATTGTAATTAAAGAAGCTTTAAACAGAGCAGGTGTTAAGCCGGAGATGGTTGACGAAGTTAAGATGGGTTGTGTAATCCAGGCAGCTCAGGGACAGAACGTAGCTCGTCAGGCTTCCATCAAGGCTGGTTTACCGATCGAGGTTCCGGCAATCACAATCAACGTTGTTTGTGGATCTGGTCTTAAGTGTGTAAACGATGCTGCAACAATGATCATGGCTGGTGAGGCTGATATCGTTGTAGCTGGTGGTATGGAGAACATGTCCATGGCTCCTTACGCTATGACAAAGGCTCGTTTCGGATACAGAATGAACAATGCAACAATTATCGATACAATGGTTAACGATGCATTAACAGATGCATTCAACCACTATCATATGATGATCACTGCTGAGAACGTATGTGACAAGTATGGTATTACAAGAGAAGAACTTGATGAGTTCTCTGCAAACAGCCAGCAGAAGTGCGAAGCAGCTATCGCAGCCGGCAAGTTTGATGATGAGATCGTTCCTGTACCTGTAAAGGTTAAGAAGGAAATGGTTGATTTCGTAAAGGATGAGGGACCTCGTCCTGGAACAACTGCTGAGTCTCTTAGCAAGTTACGTTGCTGCTCTGGTAAGGAAGGCGGACTGGTTACAGCTGGTAACGCTTCCGGAATCAACGACGGTGCTGCAGCAATCGTTGTTATGAGCGAAGAGAAGGCTAAGGAGCTTGGCGTTAAGCCAATGGCTACATGGGTAGCTGGAGCTCTTGGCGGAGTAGAGCCAGAGATCATGGGTGTTGGTCCTGTTGCTTCTACAAAGAAGGTTCTTGCAAAGACAGGTCTTTCTATCGATGATTTCGATCTGATCGAGGCTAATGAGGCATTTGCTGCTCAGTCTATCGCAGTTGCAAGAGACTTAAAGTTCGATATGAGCAAGGTAAACGTAAACGGTGGTGCAATCGCACTTGGTCATCCGGTAGGAGCTTCTGGATGCCGTATCCTTGTTACATTGCTTCATGAGATGCAGGCAAGAGGTGCTAAGACAGGTCTTGCTACACTGTGTATCGGTGGTGGTATGGGCTGCTCTACAATCGTTAAGATTGAGGACTAATTGAGCCACGTAACATACTTGGATAGAGTTTAAGGAGATTAAGATGGAATTTATTACTTATGAGCAGGAAGGCTTTGTAGGTGTTGTTACAATCAACAGACCAAAGGCTTTGAATGCGTTGAATAGTCAGGTGTTGGATGAGCTTGAAGCTGCATTCGATGCCATTGATCTGAATACAACAAGAGCCGTAGTTCTTACAGGCGCTGGCGAGAAGTCATTTGTAGCAGGCGCTGATATCGCCGAGATGTCTACACTCACAAAGGCTGAAGGCGAAGCATTTGGCAAGAAGGGAAATGATGTATTCCGCAAGATCGAGACATTCCCAATCCCGGTGATCGCTGCGGTCAATGGATTTGCACTTGGCGGTGGCTGTGAGATTTCTATGAGCTGTGATATCCGTATCTGTTCTGAGAATGCAGTATTCGGTCAGCCAGAGGTAGGTCTTGGCATCACACCTGGATTTGGTGGAACACAGAGACTTGCACGTCTGGTAGGTGCCGGTATGGCAAAGCAGATGATCTACACAGCCAGAAATATTAAGGCGGATGAGGCATACAGAATTGGCCTTGTAAACGCTGTATATCCATTGGAGGAGCTTCTCCCGGCAGCTAAGAAGATGGCAGCAGGCATCGCAGCAAATGCTCCGATTGCTGTCAGAAACTGTAAGAAGGCAATCAACGATGGACTTCAGGTAGATATGGATCAGGCAATCGTGATCGAAGAGAAGCTCTTCGGTGACTGCTTCGAGACAGAAGACCAGAAGGCAGGTATGGGCAACTTCCTTGAGAAAGACAAGGAGAAGAAGTTAAAGGTTGTTCCTTTCCAGAACAAATAATAAACAAGTAAGTAATTAAAATTTTAAGGAGGAAATAAACATGAAGGTTGGCGTTATTGGTGCTGGTACCATGGGACAGGGCATTGCAAAGGCATTTGCTATGGTTGATGGTTATGAAGTTGCACTTTGCGACATCAAGCAGGAGTGGGCTGAAGGCGGAAAGGATAAGATCGCTAAAGGCTATGCAAGACTCGTAGAAAAAGGAAAGATGACACAGGAGAAGGTAGATGCAATTCTTGCAAGCATCACACCTGGTCTGAAGGAAGACCTCTGTGCAGACTGCGATCTGATCGTAGAAGCTGCATTCGAGGATATGGGAGTTAAGAAGACAACATTTGCTGAGCTTGACAAGATTGCAAAGCCAGAGTGTATCTTCGCTTCTAATACATCTTCACTTTCTATCACAGAGATTGGAAATGGTCTTACACGTCCTATGATCGGTATGCACTTCTTCAATCCTGCTGACAGAATGAAGCTCGTTGAAGTTATCGCTGGTGTAAATACACCTCAGGAGACAGTTGATCAGATCATCAAGATCTCTGAGGAGATTGGTAAGACTCCTGTACAGGTAAATGAGGCTGCTGGTTTCGTTGTAAACCGTATCCTTATCCCAATGATCAACGAAGCGGCTTTCATCAAGATGGAAGGTGTTTCCGATATCGCTGGTATCGATGCAGCTATGAAGCTTGGTGCAAACCATCCAATGGGACCACTTGAGTTAGGTGATTTCGTAGGCTTGGATATCTGCCTTGCAATCATGGATGTTCTTTATAAGGAAACAGGCGACAGCAAGTATCGTGCATGCCCATTGCTTCGTAAGATGGTACGTGGTGGAAACCTCGGCTGTAAGACAGGCAAGGGATTCTACGTATACAACGCAGATCGTACAAAGACACCTGTTGACGCTCAGTAATAAGCGTACAATTTCCGCATGTGGCTGTCAGCCACGTGCGGGTGTAATAATCAATCTATTATGGAGGATAGAAAGAATGGATTTCACTTTAGACAAGAAACATGAAATGGCGCAGACTCTGTTCAAGGATTTTGCGCAGAATGAAGTAAAGCCTCTTGCACAGGAAATTGATGAGCAGCACAGATTTCCAAGAGAGACTGTAGACAAGATGGCAAAGTATGGTTTCTTAGGAATTCCTGTTTCTAAGGAATTAGGTGGACAGGGCTGTGATATTCTCACATATGTTATGTGTGTAGAAGAGCTTTCTAAGGTTTGTGGTACAACAGGCGTTATCGTATCTGCACATACATCTCTGTGTGTAGACCCTATCGTAACATTTGGTACACCAGAGCAGAAGGCAAAGTATGTTCCGGATCTTGCATCTGGTAAGAAGCTCGGTGCATTCGGTCTGACAGAGCCAGGTGCTGGTACAGATGCACAGGGACAGCAGACAAAGGCAGTTCTTGATGGCGACGAGTGGGTACTGAACGGTTCTAAGTGCTTCATTACAAATGGTAAGGAAGCTGACGTATATATCGTTATCGCTGTTACAGGTATCATCGAGAAGCGTGGCAGAAAGATGAAAGAGATTTCTGCATTTATCGTAGAGAAGGGAACACCTGGATTTACATTTGGTACAAAGGAAAACAAGATGGGTATCTGTGGTTCTTCTACATATGAGTTGATCTTCACAGACTGCCGTATCCCTAAGGATGCACTTCTTGGACAGAAGGGCAAGGGCTTCAATATCGCTATGCACACACTCGATGGTGGTCGTATCGGTATCGCTGCTCAGGCACTTGGTATCGCAGAGGGTGCTTTAGATCGTTGTATCGAGTATACAAAGGAAAGAAAGCAGTTTGGTCGTTCTATCGCCCAGCAGCAGAATACACAGTTTAAGATCGCTGATATGGCTGCAAGAATCGAAGCTGCTCAGCTTCTTGTTTACAAGGCTGCTATGGCTAAGGCTACACAGAAGACTTATTCTGTAGAGGCTGCTAAGGCTAAATTATTTGCAGCAGAGACTGCTATGGCTGTTACAACAGAGGTTGTTCAGTTATTCGGTGGATATGGATATATCCGTGAGTACGACGTCGAGCGTATGATGCGTGATGCCAAGATCACAGAGATCTACGAAGGAACTTCTGAAGTTCAGCGTATGGTTATTTCTGGATCATTATTAAGATAATCGTACAGTTGCGTCACAACAAGATTGAAGAAAAGGAGATAAATAATACATGAATATCGTAGTATGTATTAAACAGGTTCCGGATACAAAGGGCGGCGTAAAGTTCAACGCAGACGGAACACTCGATAGAGCTGCAATGCTTGCTATCATGAACCCAGATGACAAAGCTGGTCTTGAGGCAGCACTTAGAATTAAGGATCAGAACGGTGCAAAGGTTACTGTTCTTACCATGGGACTTCCAAAGGCTGATGCTGTTCTTCGTGAGGCTATGGCTATGGGAGCTGACGATGCTATTCTTGTTACCGACAGAGTATTAGGTGGAGCTGATACATGGGCTACTTCTACAACAATTGCCGGTGCACTTCGTAACTTAGATTATGATCTGATCATCACAGGACGTCAGGCTATTGATGGTGATACCGCACAGGTAGGACCACAGATCGCTGAACATCTTGGACTTCCGGTAATCTCTTATGCTGAGGACATCAAGGTTGAGGGAGATTCCGTAATCGTTAAGCGTCAGTATGAGGACAGATATCATGAAGTTAAGGCTAAAATGCCTTGCCTGATCACTGCTCTTTCTGAGTTAAACGAGCCAAGATATATGACTCCGGGTGGAATTTTCGATGCAGTAGACAAAGAAGTTACCGTATGGGGAAGAAAAGACTTAAAGGATGTAGATGATTCTAACCTTGGTCTGAAGGGATCTCCAACAAAGATCGCTAAGGCATCTGATAAGGTACCGAAGGGTGCAGGAGAGAAAGTAAATCTGGATCCTGCAGAGTCCGTTGCATACTTAATCGGAAAATTCAAAGAGAAACATATTATCTAAGATTATAGAGAAAAGTGGTGAATAACATGGGTTTAGAAGAATATAAGGGCGTATTTATCTACGCACAGCAGGTAGACAATGAACTTAGCTCTATCGCTTTTGAGTTAATCGGAAAGGCAAAGGAGCTTGCAAAAGATTTAGGAACAGACGTAACAGCAGTCCTTCTTGGATCAAACGTAAAGGGCTTAACAGATGAGTTAGGCGAGTATGGCGCAGACAAGGTTATCGTAGTAGACAACCCTGAACTTGAGACATACCGTACAGAGCCATATGCACAGGCTCTTGCAGCAGTAATCAATGAGTACAAGCCAGAGATTATGTTAGTTGGCGCAACAGCAATCGGTCGTGACCTTGGTCCTACCGTATCTGCAAGAGTTGCAACAGGACTTACCGCTGACTGTACAAAGCTTGAGATCGGTGATTTCCCAATCAACGCAGTTCCAGGAAAAGAGAACGAGCAGAAGCACAACCAGTTACTGATGACCCGTCCTGCATTCGGTGGAAACACAATCGCAACCATCGCCTGCCCGGACAACCGTCCTCAGATGGCTACCGTTCGTCCTGGTGTTATGCAGAAGCTTCCAAAAGAGGCTGGACGCAAGGCTGAAGTGATTGAGTTCAATCCTACACTTGAGAAGAACAACCGTTACGTTGAGATCCTTAACGTTGTTAAGGCAGTTGGAAACGTAGAGAACATCATGGATGCAAAGGTTCTTGTATCCGGTGGTCGTGGAGTTGGAAGCAAAGAGAACTTCAAGATGCTGCAGGATCTCGCTGATGTATTTGGCGGAATGGTAAGCTGCTCTCGTGCCGCTGTAGAAAACGGCTGGTTAGCACAGGATTATCAGGTAGGACAGACAGGTAAGACGGTTCGTCCACAGATCTACTTTGCAATCGGTATTTCCGGAGCAATCCAGCACGTAGCTGGTATGGAAGAGTCTGACCTGATTATCGCAATCAACAAGGATGAGGATGCTCCAATCTTCTCCGTAGCTGATTACGGTATCGTTGGAGATCTGAACAAGATCGTTCCAGCTCTGACAGAGGCTTTAAAGGCTGAAATGAAGAATAAATAATTTCATCTTACATAAAGATGTGAAAAGAAACCGCCGCGGATTTCCGCGGCGGTTTTTTCAGACATTCGGAAATCCGGATGTCTTTTATTTTTGTCTGAAAATATGTAACAATGGAACCGACAGGTTCGTTATAGTTAGCAGAGACAAAACAAAAGTGAGGAACGCGCGTGAGTTTACTGATGATGGTGGATACACCTGAAGAAAAACGAAAATTTGTGATCCTGTACGAAAACTATCGTTATCTGATGCTAAAGGTGGCGGTGGATATTCTGCATGATTACCAGTTGGCAGAAGATGCCGTGCAGGAAGCATTTGTGCGGGTGGCAAAACATATGGAAAACGTCGGACAGCCGGAGGAGACTGCCACGAAACGTTATCTGATTACGATCACAAAACATGCAGCAATTGATCTTTACCGCAGAAGAAACCGGTTACAAAGCAGGGAAATCTATATGGATGAACTTCCGGATGAAACCGGGCAGCTTACTTATATGGCACCGGAGGAAGAACATGGAGTGTTAGATATTTTAAAAAATCTTCCACCAAAATACAGAGATATATTTCTGTTAAAATATTCCGCACATCTAGAAAACCGGGAGATTGCCAGAATATGCGGACTTCGGGAGGGGACAATCCGGCAGCGGATTGCCAGAGGAAAACGGCTGATTGAAAAAGAACTGGAAAAAATCAAGGAGGGAGATACCGAATGAAAGTGACGGACGAATGGCTTTATGAAAAAATGCCGATCGTTGATGCGGCAATGGTACGCCAACTGGAAGTGTGCACGCAAAAAGATTACGTTTTTTCAGATAAATTCAGAAAGCGTATGAAGCGGCTGATACGGAAAGAAAAGTATATGCAGGTCGAAAAACAGTTGAAGAAAATCACACAGAAAATTGCGGCAGCAGCACTTGTGATGCTTGTGGGAGCACTCACCGTTACGATGAGTGTGGAGGCTTACCGGGTACGTTTTTTTCATACGGTAAAAACGGTGCTGGATGGAAACATCAGTATTTATTCTTATGAATCAGACGAAGAGAAGATTTCCGATACTATTTTAAAACCGCAGTATATTCCAAACGGCTATCGGCTGAACGAAGAAAAAATTACGGATACCACATCCGTTTTGGAATATGGAAATGGCAAAACGCATTTGATTTTCCAGCAAGCGATTGTGACAAATGAGAAAATGATTTTTGACACGAATTATAATTCTGT
>DLQV01000112.1 GCA_002474415.1 Lachnospiraceae bacterium UBA7598 | reverse complement strand
TAAAGTGTTAACTACCAGGTCTTCTGCCTTGTTTTCTTTTTCCGGAGCATCTGCCCCCGGCATCATTTCATTGACTGCCTGAGAAAAATCATCCTTAAAATCTTTAAATAATCCCATCGTGCTTCCTCCACTCATATTTATTCAACGCTATCTGCCTTGATATATTGAATCACTTTTGTATTTTCATCAATCGGCAGAATCTCAGCTTTCATCTGTTGCAGTTTCTGAATCAAAGGTTCCAGAGCCTCTACCGTTGTTGACTTATTATCTCCGTCATGTAATAACACAACAGAGGTTTTGTATCTTTTTACTCCTTCTGTCACATTTGTCACAACATCATTCACCGTATAATCGGATGAAGTATCTCCTGCGGAAACGTTCCAGTCAAAGTATGTAATTCCCTTTTTGTTTAAAACATGGACAAACTCAGCCATATTTACATTGCTGATTTCATTGCTGCTTCCTCCCGGAAAACGATAATAAAGACTGTCGACTCCCGTCACATCTTTCAGATATGAGGAAATCTTATCAAAATCCTGTTCAAACGCTTCCGTGGAAGCATATATTGTACTATATTTGTTGGAAAAGGAATGCATTCCAAGCGTATGTCCGTCTTTTACGATCCGCTTATAGACCGCCTGCATGTCCTTAGAATCATCCCCTACTACGAAAAAAGTTGCTTTAACTCCGTATTTATCCAATACGTCGAGAATCTTGTCCGTATTTTCATCCGGACCACCGTCAAAGGTAAGATATACTTTATGCGTATCTCCTTCTTTTGCCATATTGTCCTCGGAATCAATCCCCGTCACAACTTTATCGTAAGCAGATTTCTGTGTCTCCTGTCCACTGCTTTCTGTCTCAGCAGCCTGTACATTTTTAGAATTCCGGACATCTTGCGAAACAGTTGTCTGTTCCACTTTCTCCAGTCTCTTTACCTGGCCACTCAAACGTGCCACCTGCACCGTCAGAAGGATAATTGCCAACAGCGAGACAAGCATCCAAACCGTAATCGTCACAATGATTCCCGTCTTCATACGGTTGATGCGATTTCTTCTCTGGCGCTGCTGCTCCAGAGCTTCTGAATCTTTTGTACTCATCCTGTTCCTCCACCGGGAAATATCCTTTTCTATTTTAACATATTTTGAAAACTTGTAAAGATTTAATTCCCTGTTGTTGTAAAATTGTTATAAAAAAGGAGCCACGGTTTCCTGTTTTCCAAAACCACGACTCCTTTTGCGTTTTCACACAGCTTAACTTGATAAACGGATTATGCGTTCATCTGTGCAGCAACTTCTGCTGCGAAATCTTCCTGTTTCTTTTCCATACCTTCACCAACTTCGAAACGAACCATCTTGGTGATTTTAAGATCCTTAGAAACAGACTCAAGATACTTGGCTACAGACTGCTTGCCATCTTCAGCCTTAACATATGTCTGATCAAGAAGGCAGATCTCCTTTAACTGCTTAGATACACGGCCTTCTACAAGACCACCGAACATCTTCTCAGCAGTGATAGATGCCTTATCTGCCATAGCTAACTCAGCCAACTGAGCCTTTGCAGCATCAGAAAGGAAATTCCAGACATAATTCATATTGCTCTTATGCTCTTCGAAGTTATTGATATCCTCGTCACTCCATACCTTCTCACCGATTGCCTTATCCAGTAACTTGTTTAAGATCGGCTTTGGAAGAGTTGTTGCATCATTTAATGCACTGTCAATTGTGATCTCTTTGATCTTTGCAAGTTCCTCAGCGGAAATGTCATTTCTGCTGATATACTGTGGGTTCATTGCAGCAACCTGCATAGCAATGTTGGTAAGAGCCTCTTTTGCAGCATCATCAGATGCGCCATCTGCAGCGATAACAACACCAATTCTTCCACCACCGTGGATATAAGAAGCAACAACATCACCTGTTACCTTTGCAAATCTACGCACAGATAACTTCTCTCCGATTGTTGCTGTCTTCTCAACAAGCAGATCACTCAGTCCGTTTGTTGCAAGAAGTGCATCAATGTCTTCGCCGTTTGCTCCACCGTTTAAATCAGAAGCAAGTGCTGTATCTGCAACTGTCTGAACAAACTCCTGGAATGTCTCATTTTTAGCAACGAAATCTGTCTCTGAGTTAACCTCAGCTACAACTGCAACATTTCCATTTACTGCAACTCTTGCGATACCTTCAGCAGCGATTCTGTTCTGCTTCTTCTCCATCTTAGCTGCACCGCTTTTTTTCAGAACATCAACAGCGGCATCCATATCTCCGTTTGTCTCTGTCAAAGCTTTCTTACAATCCATCATACCTGCGCCTGTCATCTCACGCAGTTCCTTAACCATAGCAGCAGTAATTGCCATCTTTTTTTCCTCCAATTCTCGAATGATTATGCAAAAATTATTCTTCTACTGTCTCCTCAGCAGCTTCTGCAGCAACTTCCTCAGTTCCCTGCTTTGCCTCGATAACAGCATCTGCCATCTTAGAAACGATAAGCTTAACGGCTCTGATTGCATCATCATTACCTGGGATTACATAATCTAACTCATCCGGATCACAGTTTGTATCAGCGATACCGATCAATGTGATTCCCAAAGACTGTGCTTCCTGTACACAGATTCTCTCCTTCTTAGGATCTACGATGAAAATAGCGTCAGGAATTCTCTTCATATCCTTGATTCCGCCAAGGTTCTTCTCTAACTTATCCCACTCTTTTTTCAGTGCGATAACTTCCTTCTTTGGCAGAACATCAAATGTTCCATCTTCAGACATGGTCTCGATTTCTTTCAGACGTGCGATACGGCTCTGGATAGTTCTGAAGTTTGTAAGCATTCCACCTAACCATCTCTCATTTACATAGTACATTCCGCAACGCTCTGCCTCTGTCTTGATTGCATCCTGTGCCTGCTTCTTTGTACCAACGAAAAGAATCGTACCACCCTGAGCAGCGATATCAGAAATTGCATCATATGCCTCATCTACCTTACCAACAGACTTCTGTAAGTCAATGATGTAGATACCATTACGCTCTGTGTAAATGTATGGAGCCATTTTAGGGTTCCATCTTCTTGTCTGATGTCCGAAATGAACACCTGCCTCAAGTAACTGTTTCATAGAAATTACGCTCATTTTAATTACCTCCATTTGGTTGTTTTCTTCCATGTATTTCCTATTAGTCTGCCACCGGAAAAGCGTAGATCCGGCACCGGCAGCTTCCATACATGTGTTTAATAAAATTTAAAGCCTTTGGCATTATATCATACCAAAGGCTTGAATGCAAGTTTTATTATACTATTTTTTTGTCAGTACTTTAGCGATCTCGCTATAGTTCATTCCTTTTTTTAATGTGAACGTTCCCACCCGAATATATCTGGCATAATTATGATCCTGCATATATTTTCGGAAATCCTCGGAATCCTTAATCATTCCTTTTGCCTGCAGATCCTGTGCAATCTCTCTACACACTTCTCCGCCTTTTATGGTAATGGAAACTTTTTCTTCTTTTTCTTCTTTCTTTTCTGAATCCTGAGTCTTTTTCTTTTCTTCCGACTTTTGCTCTGACTCTTTTTGTGTACTTTTCTGTTCCGCAGAAGTATCTTTTTCTGTCTGTTTCTGTGTATCCGCAGAAGTATCTTTTTCCGTCTGTTTCTGTGTATCCGTATCTTTCTGCGGGATCTTCTGTGTCACTGCCTGTGTAGTTCTTTGTGTATCCGGGATATTTGTCTCTTTTACCGGAATTTCCGTTGTCTGCGTTCCTTCTTTCTGCGTCTCGGTATCATCCGGCATAATCATTCCAAGTTCCGAAGCCCTCTGCATTGCTTTTTCATCGGACATTGCCCCGCCATGCGTATGCAGGGATACCATAAAGACCACTGAGGCAACCAGAATTCCCAATCCGCAACCACGTAAATAATATTTAAATTTCACTGACATCTTCCCCTTTGTATAATCCGATCACCAGCTTCACCTCTCCAAGACCCCGTCCTAATTTCCGGGCAATCTCCACATCTGACACCCCGCTTTGATGAAGCGCAAGTACCTGATCATTAAAGCTTGCGTTTTCTTCTGCAACAGATGCGTTTTGTGGAATCTGTTCCGGCTGCTCTTCCATAACCTCCGGAGTTTCGGGTCTGCTCTGTTCCGAATTTTTTTCTGGTTCCGTCATATGCGTCATCATTTCATCCTGTGTATGTTTCACCTGTTCTGAAAACTGTTGCAACTGTGATGCAAGTCCGGTCAGTTCAGCATGTTTATCATTCAGCATATTATATAAAAAGAGAATCTCATTATGTGTCTTATTCATGGATTCAATCACCGTATTGGAATACTCGTTGATTGCCATAATCTTCTCATTGGTTTCTTTTTCCATCAAGCGCTTGGCATTTTCTTTTGCCTGCTCTACCACCGCATCAATTGCATCCTCAACCTTGTCATTGGCATTTTTCAGTTCTCGCTCAACAATAATTTTTAATTCTTTTTCACTTAATCTGGTTATCTCCTGTACATCTTTTGGAGTAAGCTTTTCCTGAACAAAAAAGCTTACAAGGACAAAAACAATTCCAACCAGGATCAGTGTAATTTCCACACCCGTCATATATTTTCCCTCAGATTTTCATATCAAAACCGCCGCCAACCGGATTACCACCCGTCCGCTTCGTTTCTTTGTTTGCTTTTTTTCTCACAAATCCCTGTTTTTTATATTTATTTTTTCCTTCTTCTCTGGCATCTGTGTGATTATCCAGCTGTTCATTTTCTTCTGGATGAATAACCTGATGATGCAGAACATCCTCCCTGTGATCCACCTGCACCTGAATATTCTGCTGATCCACCATCGGTTTTGTATCCTGCTGGTTTTTAAATGTTTCAATGTCTGCGGTACGCTGTATTGTAGCATAATTGATTGGTGCAATTGCCATAGATCTACTCCTACTCTGTCAGAATATCCATATAAATTCCCATCTTTTTTCGCATTTTATTTAATGCTTTTGTATGTAACTGGGAAATACGTGATTCTGACACTTCCAATATTTTACTGATTTCTTTCAAAGTCATATCTTCATAATAATAAAGTTCTATGACACGTCTTTCCTTTTCTGTCAGAAGATCCAGCGATTCGGTTAGTTTTTCTTTTAACTCTGCTTCCTCCACAACCTCTTCCGGCTGTGAAAACCGCACCGGATGTGCAGAATCAATCATCGGTTCCGGACCGTTTTCTTCAAATTCATTCAGTGACACTACATTGGTTACTTTCAGCTGTGTCTGCCAGCTGCACAGTTCTTCATCCGTCAGTCCAAGCTGTTTTGCAAGTTCTTCATCTGTAGCTGTTTTGCCTGTCCGCATTTCAATCTGCTTCATGGCCTCATCTATTTTACGCTGTCTCTGCCGCACACTTCTTGGAATCCAATCCATTTTACGAATCTGATCCAGAATTGCTCCCCGGATTCTCAGACTTGCATAGGTTTCAAATTTTACATTTTTTTCCAGATCAAATTTATCGATTGCATCAATCAATCCGAAAATCCCATAACTGACCAGATCATCATATTCCACATTGTGTCCCAGATACATGCTGAGTCTGCCTGCTACAAGTTTTACAAGCTGCGCATATTCAATTATAAGCTGTTCCCTGGTCTCCTGCGTTTTCTTATGGCGATACGCGTCCCAGAGTTTTTCTCTATCCGCAGTTTTCATCTACATCATTCCGCCCCAGTTAATTACTTTCTTTCTGTTCCGGCTGAACATCCTACTGTTCTTCTGTCTGTTCTTCCGTCTCTTCTGTTGTCTGATTTGTTTCCGTCTGATCCGTTTTTTCCTGATCCGACTCTTCTGATTTCTGCTCCTGTTTGGAATCTTCCGGCTCCTGTCCGTTTTGTTCTTCTTCTATCTCTTTAAAATTACGGTCAATGATCATTTTTACGACACAGCCAATTACATAGAATAAAACAAGAACCAGCAATAACTGTCTTGTAAAATCCCATAGTGACATATGCGTAAGGATTGCAATCACACAATCAATAAACCCCGCCGCCAGCATAATCATAGCCGGTACACCATTGGTTTTCATTTTCTATCCCTCTATATTACTTTTATCGCTTTTCCTACCGATTTGATTCGAAAATCTCCCGTTGCACAATCCAGTTCCACGGTACGTCCATAATTTAAACCTGTATCTTCCGCAATCAACGGTATCTTCAATTCTTTTAATATAATTTTTGCTTCTTCCGCATTACGCGCACCTACATTTCCCACGGACGAAAGTCCACTCGTCTCAAACATGCAGGCACCTCCGGCTATTTTAGATACAAGTCGTCTCTGATTTGCGCCCAAAGCAAGAACCTGTCTTAACAGTTCGCGGATTCCGGTATCCCCAAACTTTGCTATATTGGTGTTGTTTTTTAACTTCGTGCTGTCTGGCAGCATATAATGTACCAATCCACCGATCTTTGTCACCGGATCATAAAGTGTCAATCCAATGCAAGAGCCCAGCCCCAGTGTGGTAAGTGTATCCGGAGCTTTTGCGGTTTTCAGGTCTGCCATTCCAACCTTGATCACTTCTCCCATATTCTATGATCTCCTCTATAACTGAATTCCAAGAGAGGATAAAATCTTTGCATAGGACTCTTCCTCAGGCATCAGAATAAAATATCCATTAATCATCCGATCATCGCCAAACTCCGTCTCGATCAGCAATGCATTATTTCCATACTGTCCGAACTGGATTGCCGGGACACTTAAAATTGCACCTGCCATATCCACTGCAATATATGGAATTGATGGTAAAATTGTAAGATTTGTCATACTTGAAAGTGCAGACAGATACGAAGCCGTAATAATATTTCCAATTTCCTTCATGGCAGATAAATCCATCTCATCAAAAGGTGCATCGTTGTCCGGATCTTTCCCCATAAGTTTATTTACAAGATAATGTGCCGAATCCATGCGCATTAAAAACATCATGCTTCCGGTAATATCATGAGTTACCTCCAGGAAAATTCCAACAATAATTTCATCCTCCGGACAGATTGCGGAGCTTAACTTGGAAGCTTCCATCAATTCTACTTTTGGAACATTCATATTGATCTGTTCGTTCACCATACTCGCCAGCGAAGTTGTCGCATTCCCGGCACCGATATTTCCGATTTCGCGTAATACATCGATATACATTTCATTTACATTATCCAATGTAAAATCGTTCATCTTTTTCCTCCAATAACCATGTATAGTGAGGCATAGCCTCACTATACTCAGTCTTTATGCGTTATCTTTTTCGTCTACGATCGCATTGATTTCAAACAGGGAAATCAGCTGATCTCCGCTTGTTCCAATGCCATTGATAAAAGTGTCTTTTACATGGTTTGAATTGATATTGTTGTTTTCAATCTGATCCTCAGAAAGATTTACAACCTCACATACTTCATCCACAATCACTCCCAAAGATCCCTTTTCCTCTATCTTTAAAATAATGATCCGGGATGCCGAAGTAAATGTATCATCTTCAAGCCCCATCTTCCGACGTATGCTCATCACAGGTACAATTTCACCTCGAAGATTGATAATTCCCTTAAAATATTCCTGTGCCTTCGGTACACGGGTAATCTTCTGCATACGTACAATATTGTCTACATAGCTGATATCGATTCCATATTTTTCCGATCCAATCTGAACTACGATATACTGCTTTACTTCTTTTTCTTTATTTTTGTTATCGTTTGCTTCTATCTGATTATTTGAAATAGCCATTGTCATTCACCCCCATTACATCAGTGTGTTTGCATCCAGAATCAATGCCACTTCACCATCACCGAGGATTGTTGCACCACTGATCAACTTATTTCCATTGATATACTTGCCTAAGGACTTAATTACGATCTCCTGCTGTCCCATCAGATCATCAACCACAAGTCCTACCTGGCTGTCGCCCTTCTTAACAATAACAACGGTAAGATTTTCTGGTTCTTCCTCTCTTGGTTCGATGTCCAGAAGCTTGTCCAGACGAACAAGTGGGATAACACTTCCACGCAGATGAATTACTTCTTTTGCTTCCACATACTTAACATCGCTGACTGGTACACTCTCAATGTTTGCAATGGATCCCAGAGCAATAGCATATTTTTCATCACGGACTT
>DLQV01000120.1 GCA_002474415.1 Lachnospiraceae bacterium UBA7598 | reverse complement strand
TACGGATGATTACCTACTTACAAATAAAGAGTAAATTATTCCGCAATCTTCGAGAAATCAGGGGTTGCGGTTTCTTTTATGTGAATAATTGTAGACATAAAGAAAAGCCATCTACCTTTTTAGTTGTGGTAGGACGAACCATTTCAGCAGCTCTTTCCGTTGAAAAGAGCTGCTGATTTTATTATAATAGAACGTAGACAAAGGAGAGTATGCGTGAGTAGGAAAAAGGAACAGGAACACAAAACACTGGCACGTTGGATCATCGATAAAACCAATACGGATCTTTACCGGGCGGGAAAGTTGTCTGGCTGGAAACATCCAAAGATCAATCCGGAAGTCATGGAAATGGTAGGGGGAAGACAAGCTTTGCTGGAGCAGGCGGAAATTCTGGAGCGTGAAACCATGGCAGGCCGGATGGGAAAGATAAAACCCGGGTGGAAAGACGTAAGGACAAGCATCTGGAAAATCGACTATGACGTCTCGATTATTCCGGAATTGTGCGAACGGGAACAGATTGAAGATCCGAGGAAAAGGCAGCTTCGTCTGATTGCCCGTGTGGAAAAATGGCGCGGACAGGGAGAGGATTGTGCATGGCTTTGTTCCTACTATGATGATCTGCTCGATTTGCTTTGCAGAGGAAAAGAACAAAACGAGCTTGAAGATGAAAAGATTTTTGCATGTATTGATGCAATCGCCCATCAGAACGAACCGGTCTGGAAAAGGGAATTCAGCTCCCGGGTACTGGGCGATTCCAAGTGTTTTCAAAAGCAGTATGAAAATAAAATGATTACTATTCTGAAACATAAATCTCCGTTTTGCATTGAGGAAATGAGTGATGATGAGGTTCTCAATGCACACAATATCCATACGTATGCACAGACACTGGAGTGGAAAGGCGCATTGCAGTACCGGATTGATGATGGAACGGTGATTGACACATCGGCACAAGTGTATGGAACGGTGATTAACACACAGACGATGGAACACGCAAAAGCGGTTGCACTGCCGGATTGCCGGAGAATTATGACCATTGAAAATAAGGCAAATTATGAGGATATGAAGTATCAAAAAGATACGCTCTACATTTTCTGTCATGGATTTTTTTCACCGAAAGAAGTGCGGTTTTTAAAAGACCTTTGCGATCTGGTTCCTAAGGATTGCAGATTTTATCACTGGGGAGATATGGATTATGGCGGAATCTGTATCTTTCAGTTTATTCAGTCACGTTTGTTCCCAAAACTGCTTCCGTACAAAATGGGTGTGGAGGATTTTGAAAACGCATTACAGAACAATCAGGGAATGGTACTAAAGGAAGAGACAAGAGAAAAACTGGAAAAGAAGGATGCGGGATTATTAGAGCCATTAAAAGAAGCCATTTTGAAAACAAACCGGACCATTGAGCAGGAATGTCTGCTGCAGGAAAACAAAGAGGAAGATCATTTATGATATTAAAAAAGAAAATTCCAAAGGAATTTTATAAATTATTTCGCACGAAAAACCGCGATGCATATATGCAGTTTCTAGTGGCAATTTATGAGGAAAATAATGAAGTGTATACAGCACTTGGACTGACGATAGAAGAATGCCGTGTGATTATTGCAGATACAATCGCAAAGGCAAGGATTATCTGGGAGGATGAGGAAACAGAAGAAGAGGACGAGCCGGATACTTTATTTCCGGAAGATTCGCCATCTGGTATATTGAATACCTTGATTCGGTGGGGATGGTTAAAAAGCGATTTTGATGAAAAGTTAAATACGTATATTATTTCTTTCCCGGAATACAGCCAGCTGTTTACGGAATTGTTTCAGAAGCTTCAGACAGAAGATGACAGCCGGGAGAGGGAAAGTATCCTTTCGATTTACAGTGCTTTGTTTACGTATCATTCGGATACAGAAAAAAATAATGATATTTTAAAAAACGCACTCCAGACATCCAGACGGCTGGGGCAGCTTCTTTCCAATATGCAGGATGGAATGCGTTCCTATTTTGAGGAATTGTCGCAGAAGAAAAATTTTATTGGAATTCAGAAAGTTCTGGTAGAGGAAATTAACAACAGTGACAGTAAAAAATATGCGATTCTTACGACAACAGACAGCTTTTACCGTTACAAGGAAGCAGTTAAGGAACTGATCAGCCAGATTCTTCGCGAAAATGACCAAAAAAGGGAACAGCTTGTAAAAGAGCGTACCGGACTTGTGGAGGGAACTGTTACCAGCAAAAGAAACCAGTATCGTCTGGAATATTGTGAAAGTGCCAGTCAGCTTGTGTATCAGGTGGAGCGGGAATTTGACCTGATCGAAAAAAAATATAACAAGCTGATCGAACAGAAAACTGTCTTTGCCAAGCGTGCACTGGCACGAATCCATTATATTCTGCAGGAAGGATCTTCAGATGAAGATCATATTGTAAAGTTCATTAATTTGTTGGATCATCAGGCAAACGGCCAGCAGGTGTTAGAACAAATGCGTGACCGAATCCGAGTGGGAACACAGTTTAAGAATATAACCGACAGAAGTTTTTACAACCGGAAAAATGCGGAGGATGCAGGATTTCACCCGATTGCGCTGGAAAAGCACAACGAGGAGACGCAGATGACCGATTTTGTACCAAAGCCGCTTTATACGAAAAAACAGTTGCAGGAATTCAGACAGAAAAATACCGTGGATGGCAGATTTGTCACGGATGAACAGACGATTCAGTCTGTAGAAGATCTGGAAAAACTGCTGTTTTTGTGGCAGGAGGAAACGGATGATACGAAACAGGAGGAAACGGTGCACATTGATGGAGAATTAAAGGGAGAATATGGATTTGTTTTTTCAAAACTGGTGATTGACGCAAAAAAAGGAGAGAAAAAATAAATGTTGGAATACATGGAAAACGTCTCGCAGAATGAGGCGGAAAATATTAGAAAAACCATACAGGATCTGTTTCGCCAGACCTGTATTTTGCAGACAAAGTGTGATCCGGTTACCCTGATCCAGAAAGATAATCCCCACTATCAGGTATGTGCGAGAAATCGGGAATTTATTGCAGATTATCTGCAGGTGCTTGACTGTGAACTGGTTCATGATCCGCAGGAACATATTTTCCGGATTACAGGAGATGGCGTGCTGACGGAGCGTATGACACTTTTAACAACGAAACTGGTGATCCTTATGAAGTTGATTTATCGGGATAAAATTATGGGAGAAGGACTGCATGCCACGACAACCAGTCTTGCGGAGATCCGAAGATATGGAAAGGAAACAAACCTGATTACGCGTAGACTGACCGCTCAGGAGTGGCAGGAGGCATTGATTCTGATGAAAACACACCAGATGATCGAACTGCCAAGTGCCATTGGAAATCTCGAAGACGATTCCCCGATTTATATTTACAGTACCATTAATATTTTCTGTTCAGCGGCAGATATCAATGAGCTGGTTGAAATGTACAAAGGAGAAACCGGGGAAACGGAAGAACAAAAGGAAGCAGAGCATTCGGAAAAGACACAGGATCAGCGGGAAACACAAGACGAAATGAGGAGTGAATAAATTGAGTCAGGCAAAAAAAGTTTTTACAAGAATGTGCCTTAACAACTGGGGCGGTATTGATCATAAGGTACTGGAGTTTCATGAATATGTGAATTTGTTCAGTGGAAAAAGCGGATCTGGAAAATCGACAGTGATGGATGCCATCCAGGTCATTTTGTATGGAAGTTTCTCACCGAATTTTCTAAATAAAGCAGCGGATGATGCAAAAAATCGTAGAAGTGTGTTAAGTTATCTGCGCGGAGAACAAAAAGACGGATCTGCCAATCGTAAAGACTGTGATTTCTGTTCCGTAATTGCTCTGGAAATTGAAGATACCGGAACCCATATTACAACCTGTATTGGAATTGCGTTTGAAGTAAGAAAATCAGATTCTGAGATTAAAAAATTTGTGTATTTTAGTCACTCCGGGAAAATGCCGGAGTCCGAATATCTGACGGAACAGGGCGTCTGCTATTCCAATCAGGAGATCAAAAAGCTAGTCAGTGCCAGAGCAAAATCCGATGACAACCGCGGAAAGGGAGAAGTCAACCGCATTTATGGTTCCAAAGAGGCATACCTGGGAACTCTGTATGATGTGATTCTCGGGTATATTGATCAGAACCGTTTTATCACGATGGAAAAAAGTGCAATTGCCCTGAAAATGACCAATGGAACGGGACAGTTTATTCGTGATTATATGTTTCCAAAGAACACTTCCAATACCATTGCAGCAATCAGTGAACAATTGGATTCTTACCGGCAGATTAAAGATAAAATAGAGGATCTTAGAAAACGAATCGAGATACTGACAGATGTTCAGACATCCGGGCAGGAACTTGTGCGCCTGCAGTCCGAGAAGATCCGGGCAGAGGCAATGATCCGCTGTATTGGAATTGAAGATCTGCGGGCAAGGATACAGGCCGCTGAAGAGGATAAAAAGATCATTGCAGAGAAACAGGAGCAGCTGCAGGGAAAGATAAAAGAACGTTCTGCTGTGCGTGGGGAGACCGAACAGGAACTGATTCAGGTCAGTGCAGATCTTAAGTCCAGTGATTTAGGTGGAAAACAGCAGCAGTATGAGGAACTGGATGCCCGCAGCCAGATGCTTGCGGATAATACGAGACAGTGGAACAAGGTTCTTCTTGGAATGAAAAACTGGGAAGAAGATGATGTGATCACCGATTATATCAGTAATCCGGTTCTGAATCTGATCGCAGAACTTGGCAGTGGAAACGTAACGGAGGAACTGTGCCAGAACCTGCATTTAAAAATTGAATCTGCCAAGCAGAATATTGAAAATGAGGTGGAGGATTACAGTGAGCAGAGACGCGAGATCGGGAAAGAATTAAAAGAAAAAAAGCGGCTGGTGGATGACATGAAACATAACCGCAAACCGTATGAGGAGAATCTGAGGTCTGCAAGAACGGCATTATCCCAACAGCTGAGTGACCGCTATGGAACGACAGTGAAAGTGCAGATTTTTGCGGATCTGTTTGATGTGCAGGAGGAAGAATGGAAGAATGCCGTTGAGGGACGCATGGGACGACTGAAACGTTCCCTGATCACGGAACCGCAGTATGCACATGAGGCAGCAGTTCTGTTTCGCAACATGAAGCAATATGAAAATGTGGATTTAATTAATTCCAAAGCGATTGCAGACAGTGAGCCGGATTGTATGGAAGGATCTTTATATGAAGCGGTAAAGACAGAGGATGCTTATGTGGATGTATGTCTGAAACGGTATCTGGGACGGATCATCAAGTGCCGGTCGGTGGAGGAACTGGAGCAGGTAAAGGATGGTGTGACACCGGATTGTTATTCATACAGCAATTTTATTTTCCGGCATCTGAAGAAAAAAGATTATACGACCCGGGCGTGTATTGGACGCCGCGTTTCCAAAGCACGGCTTGCAGAATATGAAAAAGATGTGGAAGATTTAAGCAGACAGGAGGCGGAACTGGATCATCTGCTGCGCAGATTAAAAGCGGCAAGAGAGTTTGAGTGCCTGAAAGACGAACCCTCTCATTATGTGAAACTGTCCCAGGCGGGTGCTGAGCTTGCAAAGGTAAATAAAACCAAGAAAGAGCTCGAAGAAGTGATCCGCTCCTTGCGGGAGGGGGCATACAAAGAACTCGAAGAGAAGGAACAGGCTTTAAAGAAGCAGGTGCGGGACATCCAGACAGAGATCGATGAAACGCAGACAGAGTTGGCAAAGCTAACTAGCCGGTATGGGCAGCTTTCCGGAGAAAATGAGTCCAGAAGACAGCAGCTGGAGGAAAAGCTGCAGGGATATGTTGCAAATGAAGCACTCGAACAGGAAGTGTGGGAACTGTTAAAAAAGCAATCCGGGCAGTCCGTGACCAACAGGAAGAAGGCAGAGATTGCAGATCTGGCAGATAAGGAACAGGAACAGGCAGAACGTCTGCAGATGGCGCGCAATAAATATATCCTTGCATATCCGGCCAGTGAATTCAGCGGAGCTGAAAAATCCAATGAAGCATATGAAAAATTGCTTGAACGGTACCGGACGGATTTTGAGCCGGCATACGAAGAAGAATTTGAAAAAAAATGTGCATCCATCTATAAGAGCCTCCGGGAGAATGTCATTGCAACAATTCATGGGGATATCAAAGCAGCAAAACGCCATGCATATGAAATTAACCGTCTGTTGCGGGAAACCAATTTTTCGGACAGTACCTATCAGATTAAAATTGAACCGGCCAAAAATGAAAATGGACAGTTTTTTGATATGCTCATGGCAGAGGAACTTGACAGCAAGAATCTGGACAATGCCGGATTTGACGGGCAGCTTAGTTTCGGGGAAGATACGTTTTATCAGAAATATGAGCAGAAGATCAAACTTCTGACTGACAAATTCATGCCTCCGAAAGAGGAAGATGAGACCCTTCGTTCACAGAAGAGAAAAGAGATGGAGCAGTATGCGGACTATCGAAATTATCTTTCATTCAGCATGTACGAGCAGGTAACGGATGCACAGGGAAATGTGATCCGGGAAAACTTTGTCGATGATATGGCGGGCAGGGATTCCGGTGGTGAGGGACAAAATCCAAAGTATGTAGCGCTGCTTGCAGGATTTGCCATGCTATATATGCAGCAGAGTAAGCGGGATTCCAAAATTAAGCTGGTACTGCTGGATGAAGCGTTTTCCAAAATGGATCAGGAGCGAAGTGCGGTCTGTCTGAAATATGCCAGAAAGATGGATCTGCAGCTGATTGTCTGTGTGCCGGATGAGCGTTTGCAGTCCCTGATCCGGAACGTGGACTGTGTGTATGGATTCCGTCGATTTAAAAATCGGATTTCCATGATGCATATTGATAAGGGGCAGTATCTGGAAATGATGGAAGGATAAAAAGGCAGCAGGAAAGAACCAATTATGACCAGTTGCGAAAGAATACGTTCTATGTTATGATAGAAGAGAAAACTAACAAAAGTTAGACAAGACAAATCAAGAAGGAGAGACATAGAACGATGGATAATTCGGTATTTACACCGGAACAGGTTTTGGAGAAAATTATGCAGGCAGGAGAAAAACGAATACTCCTGCCTGTTTTGCGTTGTATTCTGCTTGGAATTATGGCAGGTGGGTTTATCGCATTTGGAGGAGCTGCAAGCAGTGTAGCCGCACACCAGATATCCAATGTGGGCATCGCGCGGCTGGTAACTGCCGTGGTGTTTCCGGTAGGTTTGATGATGATTGTGATGGTTGGCGGAGAACTGTTTACCGGAGACTGTCTTATGGTGACGGGACTTTGGGACAAGCGTTATAGAATGGGAAAGATGATACGTGTACTGGCGGTTGTCTGGATCAGCAATCTGATCGGATCGGTGCTGATTGCCGCATTGGTTTCCGGCAGTGGCATTTTTGATTACAGCGCCGGAGGTATGGGAGCGTTTGTGATAAAAACGGCATATGGAAAATGCACCATGACGTCGATGCGGGCATTTATTTCCGGAATATTGTGTAATATTCTGGTCTGCGCAGCCGTGTTGATTTCTACGGCAGCAAAAGATGCGTCTGGAAAACTGATGGGTGTGTTTTTCCCGATTATGGCATTTGTGGTCGCGGGATGGGAGCATAGCGTTGCGAATATGTTTTATCTTCCGGCAGGAATTTTTGCGGCACATCATTCCGCATACGTACAAAAAGCACAGGAACTGTATGGCCTGACGGCACAGCAGATTCAGCAGCATGTCAATCTGTCCGGATTTTTCGGAAATATTCTTCCCGTTACACTGGGCAATATTGTGGGGGCAATGGTGTGTATGGCACTTCCACTGTATCTGGTGAGAAAAAAGAATCATAAAGGTTAGAATGGGCGAAGGGAAGACGGGATAGTTGATTTTACTACCTCTGTAGTGGTATGATAATTCTATTGAAGATTACATACAAAAGAGGAGCATGGTTTTATGAAAAAAAGGTTTTATTGTCTGCTTGCAGCAGTACTTATGGCAGGTACCTGTATCTGTGTACCGGTGGCAGAAGTGAAGGCGGAAGATGGTTATAACAGTGATTCCTACTGGGATGATGATTGGTATGATAATGATGATAGCTCGACGGATACCGTGCTGGATCTGTCAAATGTAACGATTGACAAAACCAGCCAGACCGGCTATGCACAAAAGAATGGTTATTTTTATGGCTCAGAAATGCCAACTTATAAATTTACACTTCAGAATACGCCGTGTCTGTTAAATGATGATGATGACGGAGTCAGGTTTTCTACGGATGCTTCCAACATAAAGATTAATGTATATGCGAGTCTGGAAAACAATGTGATTTCACTTACTCCGGATGTTGTAGGCAAAACGACAGTTACCATTACCATTAATAACAAAACATTTCAGGTAAGTATCAATACCATTGCTGTAGATCTGCCAAATTCGCTGTTGCTCTCTACAAAACAGAAAAAGCAGGTTACGGTAAACGGGGTAAATGGAATCAAATGGAAATCTTCCAATCCGTCAGTTGTCAGTGTTTCCCAGAATGGAACGGTTTATGCAAAAAAGACAGGAAATGCAATTTTGATGGGAACATCGGGTGATACACAATTGGGATGTGCAGTTTCGGTTGTTACCCCAGCAAGAAAACGTACGGTGCAGAAAGCCATTCAGATTGCAAAAACCTGTACGTATAGCCAGCCAAAGCGTATGCAGGAAAAATTTTACGACTGCAGTTCTCTGGTGTGGAAATCATATCATAAGAATGGTGTAAATTTTGGAATGGCAAATTATGCACCGGTTGCAGCGGATATGGGAAAATGGTGTGCACAGCATAAAAAACTTGTCAGCGGAGGTCTGAGTCAGGCAAACATACAAAATATGAAACTGAATCCGGGGGATGTGATGTTTGAAACCGGACAAAAAAATGGAAGATATAAGGGAATCTATCATGTGGAGATGATTACCGGTTATACATTCTATGGATTTGATGAGAATGGAAAGGCAGAACTTGGAATTCAGTGGGCAACTGGAAATGAAAAGTATTACCCAATGGGGCAGATGGTAGGCAGACCGTAAAGGTCTGTCTTTTTTTGTCGGAATATGTTACAATGCAAAAAAATAAGAAAGAAGGAGAAAAGGATGTTTCAGTCACTTGAATATAAACACCCGAAATTTTATCAGGTATTCCGCCTGTTTGTCGTATTTTTTGCTTCACTTTTGTATGCGTGGAATCTGCGCTGTTTTGCCAAAACGGCAGGACTGTTTCCGGGGGGATTTTCCGGATTGTCACTTTTGCTGCAGCAGATCGGGTTAGATTTTATCCATGTCAGTATACCGTTTTCGGTATTTAACATCGGACTGAATCTGGTTCCTACATACATTGCATATAAATTTATCGGGAAAAAATTTACCCTGTATTCTATTATTGTTATAGTATTGACGAGTATTTTTACCGATATGCTTCCGGCATATGTGTTTACGAAAGATGTGCTGCTGATTAGCGTATTTGGTGGGCTGATCAACGGATTTGCCATCAGCCTGTGTTTAAATGTCGGCACCACCACGGGTGGCACCGACTTTATCAGTATCTTTTTATCCCAGCAGAAAGGAATTGATGCATGGAATTATATTCTGGCAGGAAATGTGCTCATGCTTGTAGTTGCAGGTGCTCTGTTCGGCTGGTCGATTGCGTTGTACTC
>DLQV01000261.1:5361-5930 GCA_002474415.1 Lachnospiraceae bacterium UBA7598 | reverse complement strand
GACATAACCCGGCTTATCGTCCTTCTTCTTAAGATGTTTTTAGAAAATATCAGTAGTATTCTTCGAAACTTTTCATTTTTCATATCTATTCTATTTTAAATTTTCCGGATTTCTAAACACTTTATGAAAAGTGTATGAAAAGAAAATACGTTGCTTGACGATATTATTTCCAATGATATATAACTAATATAAGACACGAAAAATATCGACGAAACACAGAAAAGAGGAATTGTATGAGAGACAAATTGTATCGTTTTATGCAGGGAAGAAATGGTATGGACGAACTGGCGCGGATGCAGTCCTGGCTTGTCCTGATTCTTTTACTTGTCGGCATGTTTACCCGCATTGGATTGTTTTCCCTTGTGGCGTTGATTTTGATGATCTATATGTATTTTCGGGTATTTTCAAGAAATACATCCAAGCGTTATGAAGAAAACCAGAAGTACTTGAATTTTCGTTATAACCGCACCGTATCGTGGAACCGGTTTAAAAAACGTATGGGACAGGCAAGGGATTATCGCTTTTTCAAGTGCCCGATGTGCAAACAGGAAGTCCGTGTGCCGAGGGGC
>DLQV01000261.1:0-5344 GCA_002474415.1 Lachnospiraceae bacterium UBA7598 | reverse complement strand
CGCATGGAAAGATTGAGATTACCTGCCCGAAATGCAGGGAAAAATTTATTCGCAGAACCTAAATCGGAGGCAGTATGTTCGGATATATTAATGTAAACGGCGCACAGCTGTCGGAAGAAAATAAAAAAATATATCAGTCGTATTACTGTGGGCTTTGCCGGAAATTAAAAGAGTTTTGTGGCAAAAAAGGACAGGCACTTTTGAATTATGATATGACATTTTTGGTCGTTCTGCTGACCGGATTGTATGAGCCGGACACGCAGACCAGTGAGTTTACCTGTATGATGCATCCGATGAAAAAACGGCAGCTGCGGGAAAACGATATTCAGAGTTATGCGGCGCAGATGAATGTCCTTCTGGCATATTATAATCTGGTGGATGACTGGAAAGATGACCATAATTATACGAAAAAAACCATTGCCTCAATGTTTGAGAAAGATTATCAGCGGATCAAAAGAAATTACCCACGGCAGACAAAGGCCATTGAGCAGTATATGGAAAAGCTGGCAGCATACGAAGCAGAAAAGCAGACAAATATCGATCTTGTGGCAGGGCTGACAGGCGAGATGCTCGGAGAAATATTTGCATGGAAGCAGGACGAGTGGTATGATGAATTGAAAACACTTGGATTTTACCTGGGCAAATTTATCTATCTGATGGATGCTTACGAGGACCGGGACAAGGATGATAAGAAAGACAGTTACAATCCGCTGCGTTATCTGGATACAGAGGATCAGCAGGAATACGAAACCTTGTGCCGCCTGATGATGACCAGTATGATCTCGGAATGTGCGAAGTCTTTTGAACGTCTGCCGATTCTGTTGCATGCAGACATTTTGCGGAATATTCTGTATTCCGGTGTATGGTCCAAGTATGAATACATTCAGTTGAAGAAGAAAAAGAGGAAGAAAGCATGACAGATCCATATCAGGTGCTCGGTGTCAGCCGCAGCGCTTCGGATGAAGAGATAAAGAAAGCATACCGTACATTGAGCCGGAAATATCATCCGGACGCAAATGTCAATAACCCGAACAAAGATCAGGCGGAGGAACGTTTCAAACAGGTGCAGCAGGCCTATGATCTGATTATGAAGGAAAAGCAGCAGGGAACTTCCGGAAGCTACAGTTACGGTGCAGGTTCTGCAGATGGCAGATCAGCAAATACAGGAAGCTATGGACAGGGACCGTTTGGCGGATTCAGCGGACAGTATTACTATGGAAATGGAACCTACCGTTCCCAGAGCCGTGCGACTTCTCCAAAGCTGCAGGCAGCACTTAATTATATTCAGAACCAGTGTTATCCGGAGGCACTTAACGTGTTAAGTTCTATCCCGTTTTCAGAGAGGGCCGGACAGTGGTACTATTACAGTGCAGTGGCAAATGAAGGTGTGGGAAACAATGCGACA
Source organism: Lachnospiraceae bacterium UBA7598 (assembly GCA_002474415.1). Lineage (GTDB taxonomy): Bacteria > Bacillota > Clostridia > Lachnospirales > Lachnospiraceae > Roseburia. Next base: position 3,939 of record DLQV01000261.1, on the reverse strand, counting down.
GCGATTGAACATATCCGCCGTGCGGTGGAGCTTGAACCGAGCAATATGGAATACCGACAGTTCCAGCAGCATCTTGAATACGGTGGAACCTGGTATACGAACATGGGGAGCGAATATGAACGTCCTTATGGAAATTACAGCAATTTCTGCATGAGTCTGCTGTGTGCGCAGGCATTGTGTTTCTGCTGTCGTCCATGTTAATTTTATATAGCTATTATATTAGCCTTGAAAATAGCTTCAGAGTATTATATGATAGTAAAAATGCGTTAAGCTGAAGGAGGATAAAAATGCGGCATTTAATGAGTCCTTTAGACTTCTCCGTAGAGGAACTGGATCAGCTGTTGGATCTGGCGAGCGACATTGAGAAGCATCCAAAGAAATATGCACACGCCTGTGATGGCAAAAAACTGGCAACCTGTTTTTATGAACCGAGCACAAGAACACGATTAAGTTTCGAAGCTGCCATGTTAAATCTCGGTGGTTCTGTTTTAGGTTTCGCAAGTGCTGATTCTTCATCAGCAGCTAAAGGCGAGAGCATTTCTGATACGATTCGAGTTATTTCCTGTTATGCAGATATCTGTGCAATGCGGCATCCAAAAGAAGGCGCGGCACTTGTTGCATCTCAGAAGTCCCGTATCCCTGTAATCAATGCAGGAGATGGTGGACATCAGCATCCAACCCAGACATTAACCGATCTTATGACCATCCGTTCCCTGAAAGGAAGACTGGGGAATATTACGATTGGGCTGTGCGGGGATCTGAAATTTGGACGGACCGTTCATTCCCTGATCAATGCACTGATCCGTTATGAAAACGTGAAATTTATTTTGATTTCCCCGGAAGAGTTAAAGATTCCGGATTACATCCGCGAGGATGTGCTTCAGGCAAATCATGTGGAATTTGAGGAAGTGGAGCGTTTAGAAGATGCCATGAGCCAGCTGGATGTTCTTTATATGACAAGAGTACAGAGAGAACGTTTCTTCAACGAAGAAGATTATATCCGTCTGAAAGATTTCTATATTCTGACCAAAGAAAAAATGAAACTTGCAAAGGATGACATGATCGTGTTGCATCCGCTGCCTCGTGTCAATGAAATTTCTGTTGAAGTGGACGATGATCCGCGTGCAGCTTATTTTACACAGGTGCAGAATGGTGTATACGTCCGTATGGCACTGATCCTGACATTACTGGGAATTGAGGTGGAGTAAAGATGCTGAATATTAGTGGAATTCATGAGGGCTTTGTGCTGGATCATATCCAGGCGGGAATGAGTCTTCAAATTTATCATGATCTGAAACTGGACAAGCTGGATTGTTCCGTCGCTATTATAAAAAATGCAAAAAGTAGTAAAATGGGCAAGAAGGATATCATCAAAGTAGAATGTCCGATTGAGGCACTGGATCTGGATATTCTCGGTTTTATTGATCATAATATTACGGTAAACGTGATTAAGGGTGACCGGATCGTGGAGAAAAAGGAATTGAAGCTTCCGAAGCAGGTCAAAAATGTCATCAAGTGCAAAAATCCGCGCTGTGTGACATCGATTGAACAGGAATTGGACCAGATCTTTATTCTGGCAGATGAGGATAAGGAAGTTTATCGTTGCAAGTACTGCGAGGAAAAATATACCAATCCGAACCGCCGGCTGATCAAAGTGGTTTAACTGGATAAAAAGAGAGGCACATCACGAGAGGATGTGCTTCTTTTTTTGGGAAAGAATATATTCAAAAATAAGTCCGGCGGTCATCCACACAGGAAAATAATCGAGGCGGACAAGGCCAAAGATATTGTAAGGGGTTCCGCTGTAGTCCCAGGGACAGATAGAAAAAAGGCGTAAAATATTGCCGCTGATGAATTCAACGAGCATGATGCCGACGGCATAAAAGCAGCCGCGCAAAAGTATCGGCCAGTGGCGCAGACGGATGGAAAGAGGACCGATGACTGCGGCAAGTCCGTAGATCGGAAACATCCAGATGGAGGTGTGACCATTTAACAGCAGATCTCCCCGCAACAGGCCGCCAAGTGATGTGAACAGGATTTCCATGCACCATCCGGTCAGACCACAGATAAAAAATGTTTTCCAGTTCATGAAAAGACCTCCCACAAAAAATACTAAATACTATGCAGGTAGGATATGCGATTATCGGGCAGATATACTTGAAAAAATTACAAAACAATTATAAGATAAGGGTATTATGGCTTATTTTCCAATGTTTATAGATATCGAAAAAAAGAAATGTTTAGTGGTAGGTGGAGGCGCTGTGGCATTGCGGAAAGTCCGGGTGCTTCTGGACTTTGGGGCACAGGTCATGGTGGTGGCACCACAGATTGATCCACAGATTCGGCAGCTTGCAGGAAATGAATACATAAGAGAGCGCACATTTGATCCGACAGATCTGGAAGGGTGTGTTCTGGTTGTGGCAGCTACCGATGATGCAGCGGAGAACCACAGGATTGCACAGATTGCACAAAAAAAGCATATTCCAGTCAATGCTGTGGATCAACAGGAGGACTGCAGTTTTATTTTTCCGTCCTATCTGAAACAACAGGATCTGGTTGGAGCTTTTTCCAGTGCTGGAAAAAGTCCGGTGCTCACACAGTATTTAAAAGAAGCTCTGAAAGATATTCTGACAGAAGAACTGGGACAGATTAATTGTTATATGGGTAGCATCCGTCCAGTGGTAAAAAACCGGACAGAGACAGAAAAACTGCGCAGACAGGTATACCGGAACGTTCTTACAAAATTGCTGGCGGAGGAAAAAACGTCGCTTGTACCGGAGGAACTGGAACGGATTCTCTCGCAGGTCAATCATACGCAAATGTAAAAGAAAAGAGGAACAAAGGAATGGATCGAACAAGAAGATTAAGACAGACTGCTGTTATGCGGAGCATGGTCAGGGAAAATCATGTGAGGATAGATGAACTGATCTACCCGCTTTTTGTTATGGAAGGGGAAAATATTGTACAGCCGGTAGAGTCCATGCCAGGCATCTGCCAGTATTCAGTTGACCGCATGAACGAAGAGTTAGACCGGGTGAAAGCATTGCAGATTCCGGCAATTCTGATCTTTGGAATTCCGGAACACAAGGATGAAGTGGGAAGCGGAGCTTATGATGAGCATGGCATTGTGCAGACTGCAATCCGCCAGATCAAGAAAGATTATCCCGACCTGCTTGTGATTGCAGATGTATGCCTTTGCGAGTACACTTCACATGGACATTGTGGGCTGATTAAAGATGGAATTATTTTAAATGATGAAACATTGCCGCTTCTGGCACAGACGGCGGTCAGCTATGCGCGTGCAGGGGCAGATATCATTGCACCGAGTGATATGATGGACAAGCGTGTAGGGGCAATCCGTCAGGCACTTGATGTGGCTGGATTTACCTATACCCCGATTATGGCATATTCTGCAAAGTTTGCATCCGGATATTATGGGCCGTTTCGTGATGCGGCACATTCGGCACCAGGTTTTGGAGACCGGAAAACCTATCAGATGGACCCAGCCAATGGGCGTGAGGCCATGCGGGAAGTGGAAGAGGACATTGCAGAGGGAGCAGATCTGATTATTGCAAAACCGGCAATGGCATATATGGATATCATTACGGAGATCCGCAGAAATTATAACATTCCGATCGTTGCATATAACGTGAGCGGGGAATATTCCATGGTAAAAGCAGCGGCGGCAAACGGATGGATCGATGAGAAAAAGATCGTGATGGAAAATTTGATTGGAATGAAACGTGCAGGTGCAGACATGATCATTACCTATCATGCGCTGGACGTAGCAGAATGGATACAGAAGGGAGAAGTATAACATGACAGACCAGACATCAGAATTACTTTATATGAGAGCAAAACTCCGGCTTCCGGGAGGCGTAAACAGCCCAGTGCGTGCGTATCAGGCGGTAGGACGTACTCCACGGTTTATCCAGAGTG
>DLQV01000030.1 GCA_002474415.1 Lachnospiraceae bacterium UBA7598 | reverse complement strand
GGAACGGAAACACCGTATTTTTCTGCCATTTTCTGAATTTCCGGCTGATTTAAAATGACACCGTGTGCGATCGGGGAATATGCCTCAATTGCAATATTGCTCTTTTTGCAAAAATCAATGATTTCTACCGGGGTGTTACTGATGTGGCACAATACCTGATTGACCATCGGCTTAATTTTAGCGGTTTCCATAAGGCTTTCGAGATCCTCAATCTGGAAATTGGAAACACCGATTGCTTTCAATTTTCCTTCGCTATAGGCATCCTCAAGTGCTCTCCATGCCTGCCGGTTTCCTTCTTTATACCGGTTTTTACTCTTTTCCCCGGTTCCATGATAAAGAAACCCCGGCGGTATGGCTTTTTTTAATTCAACATCTACGGATATAGAATGTCCCTGGTTTGCCCTTATGAAAGTCTTATCTTCATTACAAAGCGGTCCAATGATATACAATTCTCGGCGTACCATCTTTTACATATATAATACCGCATTTTGTGAAACCGTTCTTTTCCATCAGCTTTTGCATGATCCGATTATTTGCATGGGTATCCACTCTGATATTCCGGGAAATATTTTTACAGTAATCCGCAACACATTGAAACAGTCCATGCACCTGTCCATCCCCGGCAAGTCTGTGAATCGTAAGATACGGTTCATCATTCAACCAGTTACCGTCTTCAATATGTTCATATGTAGGATCTGCACCTTCAAACAGTGCACATACCCCATGTATCCCATTTTCGTCGTATATTACTTTGCAGGCGTCCTGACGAATATCCGACCGAATCAGTTCTGCATCCGGATAAAAATGCCCCCATTGTGTAGGATTTCCGGATTGTATCATATAGTCCTGCGCATATTTGTAGATTTTCATAATCTTCTCAAAATCTTTCGAATCGGCATTTCTTACGTTCATCATATCTTCCTCTCAAACTTTTGGTTTCACTATAACCCAAACACTTTACATCATAATACCAGTCTCATATATACAAGCTCCTGCGGACCATAATATCTAGAAATAAATCCCAGCGGGTTGCGTCCAAACTCCACAAATCCTATGCTTTGATACATATTGATTGCTCTTTTATTATCTGCAACAGCCTCCAGTTCTAATTGCTTATAACCTGCATTTCTGGCACATTGCACACAAGCTTTCATAATAGATTTTCCAATGCCAAGTCCCCAGTATTCCTTTATAACATCGACTCCAAATTCAGCACGATGTCTGACTTTATATTTATTTCCAACTGCAGAAATTCCTGCTGTTGCAACTGTTTTATCATTTACTACAGCTAATAGCATGACCTCATTATCACTCTCGGCCCTTTTTTGAAGGAATTCACTCTCACACTTCACATCAAAATTATGTTCTTCCGGATAGGAAAGTAAATAATCAGACTCACTATGTGCCAATACAAATAAATCCGCCATTTCAGGGCCATCTTCATATGTAGCATTTCGTATTATGCAATCCTGCCCATTTTTCAAAACTACTTTTTCTCTATATTTCATTTTATTTTTCCTCAATCCCAAATTTTCGATTCTGCAAAACTAAAATTTATATGACATCTCATAATCCTTTTCTCCGATAGCTTCATCCAAACCCTTGTATTTTATTGTCATTCTCATACACATAGACTTCTGCCTGTGGCAGCATTTCCTTCACTGCATCATAATTATTTTTCCAGTATTGAGAAGGAATAAAATCATGAGATTTGAGATTTGTGTCCAACCACAGATCTGCAACTCTGTTGATGTCTGCTTTTTGTAATTTTCTAATCATTATAATCATTCTCCTCAATTTGGTTTCACGATAACTCCAGCAGCATCCCATATCCATATTTGTCATTTGAACAGGGAGAACACAATTCCTTTTACTATTCGGAAGAGATTTTCAGCACAGAAATACGTTCTAAGAATATTCGGGTTCGTGACCGTGCTACGCTGTTCAACCTATTGATCGGGTTAAATGGTTACACCATTTGCAGCGGTGTGATTGACGAAGAACTAAACGGGAAAAATATTGTTGCCGTTCCGCTCCGTGAAAAGGGGAGTATGCACATCGGTTACATTACCAGAAAGCAGTCTATCCCCAGCAGATTGGGAAGTATCTATCTTGACGCACTGAAACGTTACGCTAAAAACACATAATTATTGCTGCTGATAAAGCGGTTAGATATAGTATGAAGCTATATCTAACCGCTATTTTTATATATTTTACATAGCAGAAATTATCGGCTATAATAGAACTACAATCAGAAACACAAATGAACAGAGAGTTCCTCTTCAAGAGGGGAACTTCATTCTGTTCCACTAGAATGGAGTTCAAATATGAAAACAACGATCATCGGATTTCCCAGAGTCGGCAGCTTGCGGGAATTGAAATTTGCAAGTGAAAAATATTTTCGCAAGGAAATCACAGTACAGGAATTGCAGGACACCGCAAAAACACTTCGGAATACACACTGGAATCTGCAAAAGACAAACGGTATCACATGGATTCCGACAAACGATTTTTCGTTTTATGACAACATGCTGGATACCGCAGTTTTGCTGAACGCAGTTCCGGAGCGCTACCGTGCGCTGACACTTTCTGAACTGGACACATACTTTGCAATGGCTCGTGGATACCAGGGCGCAGAAGGTGACGTAAAGGCACTGGCAATGAAAAAGTGGTTCAACACCAACTATCACTATATGGTTCCGGAAATTGATGACACCACAAAGATCTGCCTTTCCGGAGAAAAGCCGTTTACCGAATACCAGGAGGCAAAAACAGCAGGCGTAAATGCAAAACCAATTCTGATCGGTGCATTTACATTTCTGAAACTTGCACGTTTTACTGGTAAAAAATCTGCATCCGACTATGTTGAATCTACAGCACAGGCATATTGTGACTATCTGAAAAAGCTGTCCGAACTCGGTGCTGAATGGGCAGAATTTGACGAACCGTACCTGGTTAAAGATCTTTCCGCTGAGGATATTGCACTCTTTACAGAACTCTATCAAAAGATTCTGAGCCAAAAGGGAACTGTCAAGGTTCTGCTCCAGACATACTTCGGAGATGTTCGTGACTGCTATCAGGAAATTGTAAACTTAGATCTGGACGGCATCGGTCTGGACTTTGTAGAAGGAAAGCAGACACTCCAGCTTGTACAGCAAAACGGATTCCCGAAAGATAAGGTTTTGTTTGCCGGCGTTGTAAACGGCAAAAACATCTGGCGCAATCACTACGAAAAGACAACAAAGCTTTTACAGGAACTGACAAAATACAGCAGTCAGATCGTGTTAAATACTTCTTGTTCCTTACTCCATGTGCCTTACACACTGCGTCACGAAACAAAGCTGAATGAAAATTATAAAAAGCATTTCTCTTTCGCTGAGGAAAAGCTGAACGAACTGGCTGAACTGGCGAATATTATTGACAGTGCATCTCCGGAGGAAACACCTGCGTATCAGAAAAACAAGGCACTTTTCACCGAAAAGAGATTCTGTGAAAATAAGAGCGTTCAAGAAAAGGTCGCAGCACTGACGGAAAAAGATTTTGTACGTCTGCCGGAATTCTCAGAACGTGAAAAGATTCAGCACAAGGTTCTGAACTTGCCGCTTTTGCCAACTACAACGATCGGTTCGTTCCCGCAGACAAAAGAAGTTCGTGCCAATCGTGCAGCTTTCCGAAAGGGCGAGATCACAGAGGAACAGTATGTTGCCTTCAACAAGAAGAAGATTGCCGACTGCATTGCATTACAGGAAGAAATCGGTCTGGATGTACTGGTTCACGGCGAATACGAGAGAAACGACATGGTCGAATACTTTGGCGAGTGTCTGGACGGCTATCTGTTTACGGAAAAGGCATGGGTACAGTCTTATGGTACTCGCTGCGTAAAACCGCCGATTATCTGGGGCGACATTTGCCGTGCAAAGCCTATGACATTGAAATGGTCTGTTTATGCGCAAAGTCTG
>DLQV01000152.1:1662-3258 GCA_002474415.1 Lachnospiraceae bacterium UBA7598 | reverse complement strand
CCGTATTCTGCTTTCCATTTTTTGTGAAGTTCACTGTTATCCCAGGTCACAAGTGCATTCTCATCCATATCCAGCACGATCATCAGATCATATCTGTTTGGACGAGGTGTGACATTCTCCTTTACGATCACATTCTGAACTCCCGGTATTTCCACCGCTCCTGCATATAACTTGTGTACCTTTTGTGACACTTCCTGTTTATCAACGGTATCTTTCCATTTTACAATAATATAGTGCAGCATATCGTTTCCTCCTTATTTCCACGCTTTTCCTATTTATATAATTCCGTCCGTCGCAAATTTGTATAATTTTTTCTTTTTCGTATTTCACGGGACTCCGCCAGATCCACTTCTACATAAATGATCTGCTCCTCATCGGATGCCTTTGTCATTACATTTCCATTTGCATCTACAACCATCGACTCTCCGGAGAAATCCATCTCCCCCTCCCTGCCTGCACGATTGCACATGGCAAGTATCACACTGTTATGAAATGCCTGAACCCGGAGCTCCCATTCAAACATTTCGGAAGGTTCCGCTTTCGTATTTACCGTTGGAATCAGAATCAGTTCCGCACCCATAAGGCTTTCTGTGCGAATACTTTCCGGGTAGTGCCTGTCAAAACATACTACGATTCCAATCCTGCCATATTCAGTTTCGAATACAAAAAAGCCATCATCTGCCGGCGTATAATAATCCTGTTCATAAAACTGCTCCGCCTGTGCGATATGCACCATCTTCTGCACACCTGCAATCGTTCCATCCTTTTGAATGAGCAGGCTTGCATCATAGGTTTTCCCGTTTTCATACAATAAAATGTTAGGAACTGCCATAATATGATTCTCTTTTGCCGCCCTGCAGAACGTCTTCACAATCTTTGCATCCAGTTCTACTCTGTACTTTGTAACATCCTGTCCGGGATACTGCGGAAAGAATTCCGTCAATTGCACCTCCGGAAAAAGGATCAGATCTGCATTATTTTTTGCAGCTTCCTCCATTGCCTGTATGCTTTTATCCAAATTATAAGATATCGTTCCGGCATTCGCCATCTGACAAAGTGCAATCTTCATATCACCTATACTCCTTTAACAATTCTCCCAACCGGAATTGATATTTCATACCATGTACATTTGAATTATAATCCATATTTTTTACTATTTGAAGGTTAATTTCATCTGATAATACCTGTAAAACAATGTCCCCATGGTATACACTGCCACAAAATCCGCAGTTAAATGGCTGAACGTAATGATTATTTTATGTAATACAACACAGGTTTTACGCATGCGCGATTGCCTGAAACATAAATTTATCGTCCCCGATTGTTTCAAACGCCCTTTTCGCCAGCTCGTTAAAACTGTCCCTCAACACTTTATTGTCTCTGTAATCTTTTACAATCTGCATAAACACTCCTTTCCCGGCTACCAGCCCAGATCCAGCAGCCAGTTATTCAGACTTCTCTCCCTCTCTTTTTCATCGGTAATCTCCTCAGGAGACCGGCAGTTTATCTACAGGCTGCGTAAGAAAGACAAGTAACTATAGAGGAGGCTGTCATCATAGGGCATGACCCTGTAACGGAGCATAGCTGACACCCTGG
>DLQV01000152.1:0-1590 GCA_002474415.1 Lachnospiraceae bacterium UBA7598 | reverse complement strand
GAAGTTAGGACCTCTGGAGACAGAGATGATCCTGGTGGATATAGGAGGTTAGCTGCCATAGAGGGATGGGTATACACAAGGCCGGTAAAGCGGAAATCAAAGACGTTTTATTTCGTATACCATTTAACCACTATTTCAGTACCTGATACATCGAAATGCTCATAGCTTTGGCTTATTCACTGAGATATAAAAGGTTGAAAAACCTTGAATTTTCAATAAAAAACAGATTATATGAGTAGAAAAAGAAAATGCCTAAAACACGAGGAGAATCAATATTTTTTACAGCAATCACCGCATGGATGATGGTCTATGTCATGACATTTTCACGATAATCTGGCAGGTTGCATTCGCCAGTATGATCGGTGTCTATCACGGACATGGATTTACCGCCAACTTTATACCGGATTATCTTATGACCTACTGCAAAAATTTTATCTTGGCATTTCCGCTGCAGCTTATTTTTGTTGGGCCGCTTGCACGACTGATCTTCCGTACATTATTTATCAATCGTAAGAAAGAAAAAAGCACTAACGAAATTCAGAATGATGATGAAAAATTTGTTGCAAAAACAATGTAAGCTTTTTATATGCAAAAGCAATCAAAAAATCAATCGTAAAAAATACGATTGATTTTTCGATTACTTATACGCATTACAATGAATTAAAAAGTCAGCCGCATCTGATGCCACACAACATTTCCATGCGAGGATTTATCAGACACGCCTTCATCAGCAAAACCAAACTTTGCATAATACTTGATCAGTTTTTCCTTGCAGGTCAGCACAAGACCTTTTCTGCCCTGCTCTCTTGCATCCTTGATTGCACATTGGATCAGTTGTCCTGCATATCCGTGTTTACGATAATCCGGAAGCGTATTGACACCGAATATCATCTGCCACGCACCATCCTCGTTGTGCATAGCTGCATTCTCATACATTTCATCTGTCAAGTCTGCCTCATCTGTTACAAAGCCATCCACAAATGCGATCAGTTTATCTTCCTCCAACATAAGCCAGAAGTGATTTCCATAATACCGGATTCGATCGGCAAATTCTTCTTTCGTTGCAGCCTCCGCTGCCGGGAAACACTCTGCCTCTACATTTGCAATCTTGTTAAGATCCTCCATGGTTGCTGTTCTTATCTTCATTTCTCATTCCCCTAATTTTCATTCTTTCCCTTAAATTTTACCGCATTTTAAGGGAAAGTCAATCCAACAACACTCCCTGTGCTCCACTAATATATAAAGTGTGTATCAACGAAAACAGTTCATCTGTTTGTTGGTTGATAAACGTTTCTCTAACTTTTATAATATTGTACAACACAGTGTTGGATAATGAAAGGAAGAGTTTTATGAATGCAATTATCATTTATTATTCCCGTTCTGGAAATACTGAAAAAATAGCCAAACAACTTCAGTCAGATCTGGGTGGAATTCCTGCTATTAAAATTGAGCCGGAAGAAACATATGGCAATTATATTATGTCCTGTCTGCGTGTTATGAAAGAAAACATGAAGAAGATTACGCCCAAATTTACAACCCCAATACCGGACTTGACTGAATACGATACCATATTTGTCGGTTTTCCTATAT
>DLQV01000186.1:443-4881 GCA_002474415.1 Lachnospiraceae bacterium UBA7598 | reverse complement strand
AAACAGCGCTTGAAAATATGAAACTTGCAGGGCAGCTGACTTTGAACGAAGAAACGGTCCGGCTGAAAGACGGAAAGCTGGAGATGCCGGCAGACAGTATTGTAGTGTTAAAATGATAAAATATAACAAAAGTTACAAATTATTGTAGTTTCACATTGTGTTTTTTGTCAGATTGTAGTATATTATCTATATTATAAAAGTGGGGAAGGAATCGTCTGAATTAACGGAGGCGTATACAGCATGAGAAAAAACGAAGAACAGAAAGAAAAGAAGTTAAAGAAAGAAAAGACAAAGAAAATACCGAAACGTGAGAAAACTTCCCGGCAGGAAAAGAAAACAAAAATTCCAAAAATGAAAAAGGCAGCCAGCGAGGAGAAAAGAGAAAAATCAGAAATTCCATTCTATCGCAGTATTGCAATGCGGCTGGTAGTTGCTTTCCTGATTCCGGTCATTGGTGTCCTGGTTCTTGGTATTACCTCTTACAACAATGCTTCCAATGCTATTGTAGATACATACAAAGAATCTGTACAGCAGACCGCAGATACGATGCAGCAGTATATCAATCTTGTCATTACCAGTGAGAAAGATGAATTTAAGAGTTATCTGACAGAATCAGATCTGCGTAAGTATTTTGCCGGACTGATGGATGTGTATGATGAGAATTCCCTGCGCAAAGATTACCAGGGCAGACTGCGTAATAAGATGGCACTCGACAGCAAAATTCAGGGGGCTTATATTATCGCGGATAATAAACGGACGATTGATGGACAGGGAATTGTCCGTGACCGAAATGTCTATACGGATTATGTTGGATGTGATCAGGGAAAGATGGTCAGTCAGAGCGCGACAAACTGGTTTTTCTTTGGAACGGATGAAAAGGCAGATAAAGCGCTGGATCTGGGAATCGAAGGATATTGTCTGCGAATTGCTAAAAAGATGAACAATCAGCCGGCAATGATGATTATCAACATCAGCGATTCATTTGTCCGTTCTGCCATGCAGTCATTAAATCCCGGAAAGGGAGGCTATGTTGCACTGATTACGGATACAGATGGAAAGGAATTTTATTCCGAAGAGACAGTAAAAGCAGAAAAACCGCTGATTTATGGTACGAATTTTTATAAAAAGGCTTTGAATGGGAAAAAAGATTCCGGAAATCAGATGATCACATTTAATGGAAAATCATATATGTTTGTATACAGCAAACTCTCAGCAGGAGATCTTATGGTTACGGCATTAATTCCTTCCGATCAGCTGTTAGAGCAGTCGGCAGGAATCAAGCAGCTGACAACCATACTTGTGATTGTCTGCATGATCATTGCGCTTGCGCTTGGTCTGTTTCTTTCCGGACAGATGACCGGAACCATCAAGTATATTCTGCGTCAGCTGCGTAAAGTTTCCAAGGGAAATCTTACCGTTCATCTTTCCGCAAAGCACAAGGATGAATTTGGGTTACTGTGTGATGGTGTTAATGATACGGTAGAACATATGAAGTCCCTGATCCTGGATGTTAATGAAGTGAGTCAGCAGGTAGGCGAGGCTGCAATTCATGTAGCCAAGACATCCGGAACATTCCTTGAAACTTCACAGAATATTCAGAATGCGGTGGAAGAGATTGAGAGCGGTGTCAATAAGCTGGATACCGGTTCTGATAATTGTATGAGTCAGATGGATTCTTTATCAGGAAAGATAAATAATGTAAGCTCCAATGCAGACGAACTGGAAAAGCTTACATCTGCAACCGGAGAAACGATTACAACGGGAATTTCTTCCGTACAGACGCTTACGAAAACGTCTGAGACTACTGCCAATATTACAAGAAATGTTATTCAGTCGATTCAGGAACTGGAAGAAAAATCAAAGTCTATCAGCAATATTGTTTCTGCTATCAACGATATTGCAGAACAGACAAATCTCCTTTCGCTGAATGCATCCATCGAGGCAGCTCGTGCAGGGGATGCCGGCAGAGGATTCTCTGTGGTCGCAGAAGAAATCCGGAAACTTGCCGATCAGTGTCTTGCTTCTTCGTCCCAGATTTCTTCTATTGTAGATGAGATTGTTTCAAAGACGGGTGAAGTGGTAAATATTGCAAGACAGGCGGAAGAGGCAGTTACTTCCCAGTCTTCTGTTGTAGAGGATACCACGAATTCCTTTAAGCAGATTGATCAGCTTGTAGCACAGCTGATTCAGGCGCTGCAGACGATTTCAAATAATGTGCAGGAAATGAATGGTGCACGAAACGAAACACTCAGCGCGATTGAGAGCATTTCTGATGCGTCCACCCAGACGGCGGAATGTTCTTCATCGGTACATTCGGCAGCTGGAACACAGCTGGATGCGGTTAAGAATCTGGATGAGGCATCGCAGAGCCTTACGACTAAGGCACAGAGCCTGCTGGATGCACTGTCAACATTCCAGGTTTAGTGAAAAATGAAAAAGCCTGAAGAGGAAGCGCTTCAGGCTTTTTTTATGGAGGAAGAAAATGCGGACAATTATAGTAGTCATTTATGTTTTTTTGTTTTTAATTCTGGGGCTTCCGGTTCTCGGAATCGAATGGATTATCGCAAAATTTGATAAACATGCAGCCGATATCAGCCAGCTTCGGATTGTGCAGTGGGGATTGCGCTGTGTATCATTTTTATCAGGAGTTCATCTGATTGTCGAGGGAAAAGAACACGTACCGACGGATCAGGCGGTACTTTATATTGGAAATCACCGCAGTATTTTTGACATTGTCATTACTTATGCACAGTGCCCGAATCTGACCGGGTATATTTCCAAAGACGGGGTTAATAAAGTTCCATTGCTCGGAATATGGATGCGTCGTCTGTATTGCCTGTTTCTTAACCGCAAGGATTTAAAGCAGGGACTTAAGACCATTCTGACTGCAATTGATCAGGTAAAATCCGGAATTTCCATCTGTATTTTTCCGGAAGGTACCAGAAATCGTGACCGGGAGGACTCTACGACTCTTCTGCCGTTTAAAGAAGGATCTTTTAAAATTGCACAGAAGACCGGATGTCCCATCATTCCGATGGCTCTTACAGGCACCGCTGATATTTTCGAAAATCATTTTCCATGGCTGCACAGTACAGAAGTAAGGCTGACCTATGGAGAACCAATTATTCTTTCGGATCTTTCGAAAGAAGACCAAAAACATATTGGCACATATTGTCAGAATGTGATTCACCGGATGTTGCAGGAGCAAAAAAATACAAAAGAATAGAAATGTTCACAACTGCATAGGATAGCATAAGAACGAAAATAGAGTGGTCAACCATGAAAGATAAAAAAAGAAGGTATATCCTGACGATTGTATTTCTGGGGGTGCTTATGCTGCTGAGCGGGTGTGTGCGAAAAGAATGTGAGGAAAAGGTAAAGGATCTGGAGTTTACGGTGGCAAAAGAGGAGGAACTTCCGGAGGCTTTACGACAACAAATTGAAGAGAAAAAGGAGGGGGCATTCAGTTTTACATACAGCGACAATGAATATTTATACGTTGCGAAGGGATATGGGATACAGGAAACCGGAGGGTACAGCATTTCCGTGGAAGACTGTTATCTGAGTGATACTTCGATCTGTGTAAAGACGAGACTGCAGGGACCGGAGAACGGAGAAGAAGTTACCAAAGCACCGAGCTATCCGTTTATTGTACTGAAGCTGGAACTGCGGGAAGAAGAGGTACTGTTCCAATAGGGTACTTAAGAACTATTGTAAAAAATTTAGTACTCTGCTATACTAAAGCTACTAGATATAGTATTTTCTAGAATATTCAACTCAAATGGAGGAGGCAAGTTTGAAACAAATAAGTAGAGAACAGCCAAAAAATAAAGGGCATAGCCAATAAGCCGCCTAAGCAGCCGGCTTTAAAAAATGGAATATATACACAACACCTAATCAGGTAACAGGAACAACATCATCTTTGATAATGTAACCTCGTTGTTTCATCAGATTAAGTGCCTGTGAAGCAGTCAATACTTTTGATTTATTCACAGGACGCGATTCAAGAAAGCCTTCAGGTGTATATGGCTTTAAATCTGTGAGTATGTGCCAGATAGCGGTCAGGATCATACGACAGATGGCAATGATAGCTTTCTTGTGACCACGACGTGCTTTTATGCGTCGATAACGGGTTGTAAATTCAGGATGTTTCTTAGATTTGATTAAAGCATTTGCAACTTGCACCAAAACTGGTTTAAAATAAGAACCAGCACGGGAAATCCGAGTGGATTTGATTTTATGATTGCTTTGATCATTACGGGGACAACATCCAGCCCATGATACGAGGTTTTTAGCTGTGGGGAAGACAGACATANCACCTCCGATTTCAGAGAGCACCTGAATAGCAGTCAATGGGTTCTTATCGAATCCTGGTATGGTTCGTATAAGATTGAGAACGCATTCATAATTGTCACTAAGACGAAAGATTTCCCGTTCT
>DLQV01000186.1:0-377 GCA_002474415.1 Lachnospiraceae bacterium UBA7598 | reverse complement strand
TAATTCATCGATGTGATTTAAGCATTGTCTAAGCTTTACAGCTTGTTCTTTGGATATGGCACCATCAACAGCAGCTTGAATTTCTTCGATAGGAGTTTTACATCTGCCATCTACAAAAGGTGCTACATCAAAAGTTTCCCCAGGGTGTTGTAAAATCTGTTCCGTTATGGAACGAGAAGATTTACCAAATATATCAGAAAAGACATCATCTAATTTAAAGTTAGAAACGGTAAGACAGTTATGGGCACGGTTCTTCTCACCGGTGATCATACAGGTGAGCTTGAAACGGTATCTTACTAAATCCCGTAATTCACGGATGTCAGCAGGTGGAATAAAGGAAGGCTTTACCATTCCACACATATATAAATCACAGATCC
>DLQV01000295.1:5529-5786 GCA_002474415.1 Lachnospiraceae bacterium UBA7598 | reverse complement strand
CGGCATCGGTGAGGAGGAGCATGCGGCGGTATTTCGGCGTTTTTACCGGGGAAACGCGGTTGCTGAAAAGAGCGGTGTGGGGATCGGACTGTATCTGGCGCGCTATATCATGCAGCAGCAGGGCGGATATATCAGGCTTTCGTCCGCGCCGGGGGAAGGATCGACGTTTGGGCTGTATTTTCCGACAGCAATTGTGTCAAAACTGTAAGAATCTTTTGTCTCCGGGACAGATTCTCGAAAGAATTCTGTGCGACAAT
>DLQV01000295.1:5007-5506 GCA_002474415.1 Lachnospiraceae bacterium UBA7598 | reverse complement strand
TTAAAAGAAGGCAGGAAATGCCAAATCAGGAGCAAAAGGAGATTACAAGATGGTCATTTTGGAAACCAGAGATTTGAAAAAACAGTATGGTACGGGGGAGACCGCCGTGCACGCGCTGGCGGGGGTAAACCTGTCGGTGGAAAACGGAGAATTTGTCGCAGTGGTAGGAACCTCCGGATCGGGAAAATCAACGCTTTTACATATGCTTGGCGGACTTGATCGACCAACATCTGGCAAAGTCTATGTCGACGGTAAAGACATATTTGCATTAAAGGACGAGGAGCTGACGATTTTCCGCAGAAGAAAGATCGGATTTGTCTTTCAGTCCTTTAATTTAGTTCCGGTGCTTTCCGTCTATGAAAACATTGTGCTGCCGCTGCAGCTTGACGGAAAAACCGTGGACAATGCATTTATCGGGGAGATCGCAGAGGCACTCGGACTGAAAGAAAAATTAAACGTGCTGCCAAACCAGCTTTCGGGAGGACAGCAGCAGCGCGTG
>DLQV01000295.1:1689-4931 GCA_002474415.1 Lachnospiraceae bacterium UBA7598 | reverse complement strand
TCTTTTAGCAGATGAACCGACCGGAAATCTCGACAGCCGTACCTCACAGGATGTGATGGGGCTGCTCAAAACAACCAGCACCAAATTTGCGCAGACCATTGTGATGATTACACACAACGAGGAGATCGCACAGCTTGCAGACCGGATCATCCGTATCGAGGATGGACGGATTGTCACCGGGAAAGCAGGTGAGGCATTATGATGCAGGTAAAAAACCGTGCCTGTGTGCGCACCGTTGCCGTGCGCAGTCTGCGGGCTTCGAGAATGAGAAACCTGATCGCTGTGATTGCAATTATGCTGACCACGATGCTGTTTACCGCCCTATTTACGATTGCAATTTCCATCAACGATTCGTTCCAGCAGTCCAACTTTCTTATGGCCGGAGGCGATGCGCACGGAGCTTTTAAGAGACTGACAGAAGAGCAGATGGAAACGTTAAAAAAAGATCCGCTCGTTCGGGAGACAGGTGCGCGGTTGTTTTTAGGAATGGGAACCGGGGATGCATTTCGCAAGACACAGGTGGAAGTCAGCTATATGGATGCGCATGAGGTAAAACATTATTTTTGCACACCAACGCACGGACACCGTCCAAAAGAGGGAAGCAATGAGGCAATGACCGATACACGGGTGTTAAAACTGTTAGGAGTACAGCCAAAAATAGGTACAAAATTTACCATGACGTATCAGATCGGAGGGGGGCAGTCAGAACCGAAAACGGTGACGCAGGAGTTTGTTCTTTCCGGCTGGTGGGATTACAACGGAGTTTCCCAGGCGAGCAATGTGATTGTGCCAGAAAGTTATGTGAAAAAGACATTGCAGCATGTGGATATCGGGGAGGAAGAAGAGAGTGGAAAATGGTCACTTGACGTTATGTTTCGGAATGCACTTCATATCGAAAAAGATATGCGGCAGGTGATTAAAGACTGTGGATTTCAGTCAAAAGATGCTTCTAAACCGGGCTATATTGCATTTGGTGTAAACTGGGGCTATACCGGTGCGCAGTCGAGCAGCAATCTGAATGCGGAAAGCATTGCAGCCATTGTGGCATTGCTTGTGCTCATTGTATTTACCGGATATCTGGTCATTTACAATGTGTTTCAGATTTCGGTCACCAACGATATCCGTTTCTACGGACTGTTAAAAACGATCGGCATGACCGGACGGCAGCTCAAGCGGATCATCCGGCTGCAGGCAATCCTTTTATCGGGGATTGGAATTCCGGCAGGACTTCTTCTGGGATTTGGAATCGGCGCGGGACTGGCACCGGCCGTCATGGCACAGATGAGTTACACGACGACGGTTATAAAACCTCATGTATGGGTATTTGTGGGAGCAGCACTTTTTTCACTGGTTACGGTGTTTTTATCCTGCAATAAGCCGGGGCGGATTGCAGCAAAGGTATCCCCGGTCGAAGCGGTGCGCTATACGGAGGCAGACTGTGGCAGAAAAAAAGCAAAAGCGGCAAAAAAGCCGGCATCTTTGTGGCGTATGGCATGGGCAAATGTGGGACGGAACCGGAAGAAGACAGTCCTTGTTGTCATTTCCCTCTCCCTTGCGGTCGTTCTTTTAAATCTGACCGTTATGTTTGCAAACGGATTTGATATGGATCTGTATTTAAAAAAGTTCTGTGTGAGCGATTTTGTGTTTGCCAATGCGGATTATTTTAATGTGCAGAAAGGGTTTCAGTCTTCCGATGAAGCAGTGGAAGATTCTGCAATGCAGACCGTGCTCGCGCAAAATGGCGTCAAAGAGAGTGGATGTGTCTACGGGCAGACCACACAGATTCAGGAAAAAATAAAGAAAAAAGAGATTCTGGCATATTTTACATCCATGGGATATACCATGACAAAAGAGGAGAAAAAGAATTATTTTCATGTAAGGGAACAGGCAGATGATGGAAGCTATTATGATGATATCCAGTTGTATGGAATGGATGCATTCCCGCTTCAGAAAGTAAAGGTACTAAGAGGCGATGTCGCGGCACTGAATCAGGAGAATGCCGTTGCAGCAGTCTATATGCAGGATGATTATGACAAAAAAGTTGATCACAGTAACTGGGCCGGGGTGGGTGACCAGGTGACGCTTAGGTATGTGAACAGTTGGAAATACTTTGACGCAAAGAGTGGAAAAGAGATCCCGGAGGATGAGGTTGACGATTATGAAGATGCCTATGTCATGAAAGCAGATGATTATACACAAAAAACCTATACGGTGGTGGCGGAGATTCTGGTACCTGACGCGATGGGATACCGGTATTACGGATCGCCGCAGTTTGTGCTTGGAAGCGATACGTTTATCAAAGATACCGGGACAAAAGATGTCATGCATATGATGTTTGATATGAAAAACAATCAGAGTGCAAGAGCAATGGAACGTTTTCTGAAAAATTATACGGAACAGGTCGAGCCACTGTACAGCTATGAGTCGAAATTTTCATACGAAAAAGAGTTTGATTCGTTCCGCGGGATGTTTCTGCTGCTTGGAGGTGTTCTCTCCGGCGTGATTGCCGTGGTCGGAACATTAAATTTCCTGAATGCGATCCTTACGGGGATGATTGCAAGGCGCAGGGAGTTTGCGGTGCTGCAGTCGGTTGGCATGACCAGACGCCAGTTGAAACGGATGCTTGTGTATGAGGGATTGCTGTATACATTTGCGGCGGTTGTCATTTCGCTCGTTCTTGTTGTGGTATCCGAGCCGTTTATAGGAAAGATGATTGAAAAAATGTTCTGGTTTTTCCGGTTTCAGTATACCATCGGTCCGGTCGTGCTTGCGGCACTGATCTTTACCGTGATCGGCGCAGGGGTTCCGCTTGTGGTCTATCGTGTGGTCGGAAGGCAGACGATTGTGGAGCGGCTGCGGGAGACGGAGTAAAATTGTGGTAAAGCTGGAAATCATGCGGCATAGGGAAATCCTGTGCCGCAACTATATTATGAGCATATTCTTGCATCGTATAGGAAAGTATGGTATTCTTTATCTGCACATTTCAAATTTATCGCAGACAGGTTAAAGTGGTAAATTCGTTGGATGTTTCATCCAATTTTTCACGTGTAATCAAAATTTAACAGGCGGGAATCATCTGTAAGGTCAGGGTAATTGTTTGGTTACTGTTCGCAGGGAACAGTTTCAATAAGTGTGGTGTGATATTGAAAACAGGGGGAATATCATGCTACAATAAAAGAGAAAGAAAATTCACTGACCGGACAGATTTCTCCCGAAACAAAGGAGAAGTGTATGGCAAAAAA
>DLQV01000295.1:526-1653 GCA_002474415.1 Lachnospiraceae bacterium UBA7598 | reverse complement strand
AACTTACGATTAGTGACGATTTTATGTTTTGCGTGGTGATGCAGAATCCAAGATTTTGTAAAAAGTTTCTGGAAACAATACTTGGCGTGAAAATCGCAAGAATTGAATATCCGGATGCACAAAAGACGATTAATATTACTCCGGATGCAAAGAGTGTCAGGCTGGATGTGTATCTTGAGGATGATCAGGATACGGTGTATGATATTGAAATGCAGAATGCCCAAAAGCCGAATCTGCCAAAGCGCATGCGGTATTATCAGGGCATGATGGACTTAAATCTGCTCAATAAAGGCGAGGACTATACAGAACTGAAAAAGAGTTATGTTATATTTGTCTG
This sequence comes from Lachnospiraceae bacterium UBA7598, assembly GCA_002474415.1. Taxonomy (GTDB): domain Bacteria; phylum Bacillota; class Clostridia; order Lachnospirales; family Lachnospiraceae; genus Roseburia. Next base: position 1,316 of record DLQV01000295.1, on the reverse strand, counting down.
TACATTTGATCCGTTTATGCAGGGGAGACATATATATACATTTGAAAATCTCTGCAAAGAGGATACAAATCTGGCACTTGGGGATGATACAAAGAAAGTTATATTAAACACAAAGGGAATTTTTAATGATGTAAGTCCGGAGTTGAAACGATTGTTGGATTTTATTGATGGAAAAGAACCGCAGGATGACTTTACAAAAGAATTATCTTCGGAAGTAGATGTTGTAAAGCAAAATGAGAAATGGAGGCGGGATTACATGACATTGCAAATGGAGTATAACGAGAAATACCGGCAAGGACTGGAACGGGGAATTGAACAGGGAATCGAGCGAGGCGAAGCAACTGCAAAAGAAGCAGCGGCGAGACGGATGCTTGCGGATGGAACGTTATCAATGGAACAGATCGCAGATTTTACAGGATTGGATTTAAAGCAGATTGAAGAATTAAAAAGCAAATTATTATAAAAGCCGCCTAAACCGGTAAAAATATGGAAATAAAAAGAAAAGAGGACAGCAAATGTGTACAGCAGCAACATATAAGACAACAGATTTTTATTTTGGACGTACCCTGGATTATGAATTTTCCTATGGGGATGAAGTGGCAGTTCTGCCACGGAATTATGCACTTACCTTCCGGCATATGGGCACATTAAAAGCGCATTATGCCATAATCGGAATGGCATATGTGGTGGAGGATTTTCCACTGTATTATGATGGCATCAACGAAAAAGGCCTGGGCATGGCAGGACTTAATTTTGTAGGAAATGCCGTGTATCAGGAAGTAGTGGAAGG
>DLQV01000295.1:254-451 GCA_002474415.1 Lachnospiraceae bacterium UBA7598 | reverse complement strand
TTTATTCCATGGATTCTGGCACAGTGTGCATCAGTTGAGGAGGCAAGGGAAAAACTTAATAAAATGAATCTTGTGGGAACGCAGTTCAGCGAGCAGCTTCCGGCGGCGCAGCTGCACTGGATCATTGCGGATGAAAAGGAATGCATCGTTGTGGAATGTATGGCAGACGGGCTGCATGTGTATGACAATCCGGTGGG
>DLQV01000295.1:0-214 GCA_002474415.1 Lachnospiraceae bacterium UBA7598 | reverse complement strand
GTACTGACCAACAATCCGCCATTTCCGCAGCAGATGTTTTTATTAAATCAGTATATGCATCTTTCCCCGAAGCAACCGGTCAATACGTTTTGTGAGCAGCTTCCGCTGGAGCAGTACAGCCGCGGTATGGGAGCGTTGGGACTGCCGGGAGATCTTTCTTCCACATCGCGTTTTGCCCGCGTGGCGTTCACCAGACTGCATGCCATGTCCGGAG
>DLQV01000028.1 GCA_002474415.1 Lachnospiraceae bacterium UBA7598 | reverse complement strand
GATCGTGGCAAGCCGGTGGGCTATCGTAATGATCGTCTTTCCTTTTGTCAACTGCGTGATTGCCTCCTGAATCAAATGCTCATTTTCCGGATCAACGCTTGCGGTTGCCTCATCCAATATGATAATCTGTGCATCTTTGAGCATCGCTCTCGCAATCGAAATCCGTTGTTTCTGGCCTCCGGAAAGTGTTCCACCACCTTCCCCGATCACCGTATCATAACCATCCGGAAATTCCATGATGAAATCGTGACAGCATGCTTTTTTTGCTGCCGCAATCATTTCTTCTTCCGTTGCATCCGGCTTTCCAAAACAGATATTGTTGCGGATCGTATCCTGAAACAGATACACATTCTGGAACACCATGGAAATATTCGAAAGAAGACTGTCGCAGGTAAATTCCCTGACATCATGACCACCTACCCGGATACTTCCACTGCTGACATCGTAAAAACGGGCAAGCAGATTACAGATCGTACTCTTACCGCTTCCGGATGGCCCCACAATTGCGGTCGTCGTTTTCTCCGGAATCTGAAACGTTACGTCATGCAATATCTGACGGCCTTTTTCATAGGAAAAATCCACATGGTCAAACGCAATATCATAATGGTCGATATCTATACTTTTTCCATCTATGTCTATAAAATTATCCTCTTTTAACGCTTCCACCTGATCCATGGCAGCATCTATGATTGCAAGGACATGGGCACTGTCGCTGATCGGCTCAAGCGATGCAAAAATGCTGAAAGAGAAAAATACAAACATCAGCATAACCGGAAATTCCATAGCTCCTGTGTATCCCAGATAACACGAAGCCCCTGCCATGGCAGCCGATGCAAGTTTCAGCATCAGAAGATGGCCGCAGTTTGCCGGTGTGAATCCATACTCAATCTTCAGACGGATTTCCCTGTTTTCTTTTGCTGCATCCTTCATTGCCTGCATGGATGCACCGCCTTTTCCAAAAGATTTAACGGTCGGCAGACCGTGTGCATACTCAAGTACTGCCTCCTGCAGATTTTTCGTTGCCTTTTTTTCCTGTGGCGCATTTTTTGCAGCATAATGTGAAATAACAAGTAAAAATACAAACGATCCCGCAGCACCCGCCAGTGCGATCAAAGCGGTTACCGGCGAAAAGCAGAACAAGCAGATCAGCACTACGAGAAAATTTAAGTATCCTCCGACAAAATTGTCGATCATGCGGATTCCCATATTTTCGAGCAGATTCAGTCCCGTCGTAATGGAGTTTAGGATATTACCGGTACTGTTCTGCTGAAAATAACCAAGCGATACTCTTTTTAAGGCATCACCGACCGCGAGCCGGTCCTTTGCCACAAGTTCATAGCTGATTCCCTCCTGAAACCGTGACCGCATATAGTCAAAAAAGAAACGCAGTATGACAAGCGCTGCAATCATTTCAAAGCTGTACCATACCCATCTGGTATCAAAAGTCCTTCCTGCCTGTTTATCCGTAAGCAGAAGCCCAATCGTGTATGCTGCTACCATAACTGGCATTGCGGCAAAAAGATGGGAAAAGAACGAAAATACAAAGCCGATATACAGATCTTTTTTCCAGTCCCCGCACCAGTGAATCATTCTTTTAATTTGTCGAAACATACGATACCATCTCCTTTCCAACAGACCAGTTTTTCGCTCCGATATGTGCTTCCCACATGTTCCGGTATAAAGAACAGTTCCCTAAAAGTTCTTCCTGCGTTCCCTGCGCCTCAATACTTCCGTCTTTTAAAACAACAATGTTATCCGCATTTTTTATGGTGGAAAGTCTGTGTGCAATTACAAGCAGCGTTTTTCCTTTTGCCAGTTCATAAATACTCTTCTGGATCTTATCCTCATTTTCCGGATCGGTAAAAGCCGTTGCCTCATCTAATATAATGACCGGCGCATTTTTCAACATCATTCTTGCAATTGCAATCCTCTGCTTTTCTCCTCCGGAAAGTCTTTTTCCCGCATCTCCTGCCGGAGTATCATATCCCAACGGCAGCTTTTGTATGAATTCCTCACACTGTGCCGCTCTCGCCGCAGCATAGACTTCTTCATCTGTTGCCTGTGGATTGCCCATCCGGATATTTTCTTTTAACGAACAGCGGAACAGAAAATTGTCCTGCGCCACAAAACTGATGGTGTCCGAAAGCTGTGAAAGCGGCATATCCTTAATATTCACACCGCCGATCGTGATACTGCCCTCCGTAACATCATAAAATCGGGATATCAGCTTTGCCACGGTAGATTTGCCTCCGCCGGATGGTCCTACCAGTGCCGTAAAACTGCCCTGATTCAGCTTTAAATCAATTCCATGTAATACTTCACTTTTCTCATAGGAAAAATGAACATCATGCAGATCAATATTGTAATTTTCCAGTCGGACCGGAGCTGTTTTCTCCGGAAGTTCCGGCATTTCGAGATATTCCTGCAATTCTTCTACGGTAAGCTGCACCTTTTTCATCTCATTTCCCATGACCTCAAGCTTTGCAAGCGATCCCACCATAGACATGGATAACATAACGGCAAGCGCTGCCTGGGCTGCCGTAATGGTTCCGTCTGCCCCAAGCCAAAGTGCCACCGGAAGTACCCCAAGCAAGGTAGAAGGAAACAATGCAAATGCCAGTTTCATGGTCACCCATGTAGAAGAAAGCCACTTCAATACAAATGTCTTATAATTTATGATCGCATTTGCATACTTTTCGTATGACTGTCCCTCCCGTCCAAATGCTTTGATTACTTCAATACCATCCACATACTCGACAATATTACTGTTCATCTGCGCAATGGAGTCATTGTATTTATCAAAGTTTTTTCCACTGATTTTAAACATGAGTCCCATACAGATGAGTGAAAGCGGAAATGTGATCAAAGATGCCAGAAACAGCCGCCAGTCAATTACGATCAGTGCAATCATGCTCACGACCGGCAATACAATATGTCCGCTTCCTTCCGGTATCATATGTGCAAGCGGTGGCTCTATATCCTCGATTTTATCCACCATAATTCCCTTGATCTGTCCTATGCTGTGCTTTGTCACCTCTCCCAAAGGTGCCTTCAGAAATCTTTCCGTCAGGCGGTTGCGCAATCCCTCAAGTATGTGATATGCCGCATAGTGACTGGATGCTGTGGACAGTCCGAAACAAACAATTTTCACAAGATAGGCTGCCAGTGCACACAGACTCCAGAACAGAATTTTCTGCGTACATACCCCATTTCCCACAAACAGGTTAATTACCCGGTAAAAGCAGTAAAATGGCACAAGTCCGGATGTAATACTGATGACCGACAATATAACCGAAAGCATCATTTTGGATTTACTTTCGGTCGCGTATGACAGCAGACATGCCAGAAAATTCTGCTTTTTGTTTTGTTCTTTCATTTCGCTTGCTCCTTTCAACTTTACTTTTTCGGCATTTGTGAGCCCTGAATCGTACCTATTCTCTCAAAAGAAAAAGGACAGTTAGCTGTCGCTAACTATCCTTATTCTATCATTTCGTATTTATTTGTCTGCCCCATATGGTCCGTTTGGTCCCATTTGGTCAAAAACCGACCGGTTCTGTTTCCGGTATTCCGTCGGAGACATTCCCATCACTTTGCGGAATGCCAGTGCAAACTTACTCTGACTGTCATATCCTGTCTCCCCGGCTAACTTTGCAATACTGATACCGGCATCGGCAATCAATCGTTCCGCCGCATAATTCATACGATAGTTAAGAATCCAGTTCCCTATCGGCATGCCATATATGGACTTAAAGCACTGCTTCATCGCAGTAAGCGGCAGATCAAACTTTTTTGCAAGCATTGTCTGCGTAAAATTTTCCTGAAAATGCATTTCCAGAAAATGTTTCATCGCTTTCGTTTTTTCCACCTGTGTTTTATAAAAATATGGTTTTTCTTTTGATGTATCTGAAATTTCCAATGCATACAGATACAAAAGGAGTTCCAGAACTTTTACTTTCAGGTACGGTATCCTTATCTTTTCGGGTACACGATACATTTCCTCAAAAATGTGCTCTACATGTACCGGATCATGTATGACATTCGGATAAATATCCGGACAGAATTTGTACTGCAGTTTTTTTACATCCACCGGAAAATCTTTTATTTCATCTCCCAGGGATTTTTCCGCAATTTTTAAGTCCAGCGCGACCATTATGCCATGATAATGGGAAAGCGGCATTTCAAATCTTTCCACATGCGTCAGCCTCTTATCCAGCTTCAGATCTCCAGCCTCCACGTATGAAAATGCATCCTTTCCGGAAGGATATTCCAGCCGGCCTTCCCTGCAAAAATCAATGCAAAACACATCCTGATCCGGTATAAATGCAGAATCATAATAACTCATGTGAAAATCATTATAGGCAACGATCACACCGGGAAAAATATCGTACGCTGTGATGGTTCCCTGTCCGGTTTCATTTTCAAAATGAAACACTCTGCAATTCGTTTCATTCATTTTTTAGAAGAACTTAAGGATATCCTCCGGTGCCTTTCTCTTCGGCTTCGCCGGCGCATCCGCACCATATCCTACTGCAATCACTGCCACTACAATCTCCGTCTCCGGGATCTGCAGCATCTGCCGGATCTTCTCCCCGTCGCGGATACCCATTACAAGAGTATCAAGCCCCAGTTCCTTTGCTTTTAAGAGCACATTCTCATTGTGCAGTCCGAGATCATAATAACCCCAGCCATTGCCACCCTCGTTGTCCGGATTGCCGCTGCGGTCAAAACCGGAACGATTTGCAACGAATGTTGTGACAAGGAGAGCGCCTGCCCCTTTACTGCTGTTTGCATTAAACTCCGGAAGACATTCCGCTGCAAACTTCTCTTTGACGGCCTCATCCATCAAACAATAGTAGCGGGCGGTCTGTGAATTTTTCCAGGATGGTGCCTGAATTCCAGCCTCCACCAGTGCCCTGATCTGCTCCTTTGTCACTTTCTTATCCGCATCGTAAGAACGCACACTTCTTCTGCTCTCCAATAATGTTTCAAATTCCATCGTTTTTCCTCCATAAGTGCATTGTTAGTCTATGCTAACTTCATCTTATCTTATAATCAGAAACTTGTCAATTCTCATCCAGATGAAACTGTGCGACAAACTCTTTGATCACATTTACTGACTTATTGCATTCCTGCAGTTTATCATATCCTTCCATAACCAGATTCTGTGTATTTCCTGATTTTTCAGCAATTCCACTAATTCCATCAGAAGACTGTTCGACCATGGAATTAATATCCTCAACGGTACTGCTGATCTGTTCAATATGTTTTTCCAGGTCTGCCACAGCATCCTTAGTTTCCTGCATGATATGCTGGAACGTATCTGCATCTGTGTGATACTGTTCTCCCACTTTTGCGAAATTCTCATAATCGCCAAGAACTGTATTTTCAAGGAATTCCATAATTGTTGTCAGGCACTCTGTCATATTGGTAACTGATCCGTTTACTTCTCCGACAATTTCATCAATTGTAGAAACGGTATCCAGTGTCTGCGAAGCAAGTGTTCCAATTTCCGAAGCAACCACTGCAAAACCTTTGCCAGCCTCACCAGCTCTGGCCGCTTCAATATTTGCATTCAATGCAAGCAAATTGGTCTGCGAGGAAATCTGTTTGATATTTTCTGTCAGTGCATTGATCTTTTCTACCGACTTTGACTGTTCCACAGCAGCTTCACTTTTCTGCTTCATGACAGCATACATTTCGTCTGTCTTATTACGGGATTCTGTACTAATCCGTTCCATCTCTCCGGCTCTTTCCTGGATTTGTACGGAATTTTTCTCCCCATCCTCTGCCATCTGCTGAATATTTTTGGAACTATCTTTCATGACTCCTACGTTTTCCACAATGCTTGATGCATTTGCCCTCGTTTCTTCCATTCCTGCGGCAAGTTCCTGTGTCGCTGCGGAATTATCCTCTGCAAAGTCACTGTTTTGCTTCATAAGGCTGTTTAAATCATCCGTATTTGCTTCCAGCACCTGCTGTGTCTGCTGCAATTCCTCCATCAGACTGCGTAATCTTTTTCGCATGTCATGAATCTTGGTTGCCATAACACCAATTTCATCTTTCTGCTTTCGTAATTTTTCTCCCTCTTTGGTTGGACGGAAATCCAGTTGTGCAGTCTGATCAATAACTGAGGTCAGCTGCCGGATCGGCTTTGACATTCCCGTTCCTATAACAATTCCTATTACAGCAGAAAGTACAAATGCAACAATCATTGCTGCAACAATCATTTTTGATAATCCGTAGGCTTCCCCATAAATTTCGGACTTTGGAGCTGTAAGAACCAGTTTCATTCCGTTATCCAGATTATAGTATAAAAGTTCTTTCGAGACTCCTTTATAGGAGTATTCCATCGGTACTCCCTGCTTATCCTTATTTTTCAAAAATGCCGTGACATTGGAAAGAGACTTGTCCATATCTGCAAGCTTGGTTCCCTCTTTCGCTTTTTTATGGTACACAATCGCCCCGGTATCATCCGTCAGAAATGCATATCCTGATTGATATATTTTTGTCTCATCCACCAGATCTGTAATCTGTGAAAAATCAATATCCATACCGATAACACCAATCGAAGTTCCATTTTTTGCAAACAGCGGAACCACATAAGAAATCATATAAATATTGACATTTTCGTTCATATAAGGAGACATCCAGATGGCTTTACCTGCCTGTACCGGAAGGTAATACCAGCCTACATGTTCCACATCTCCCTCATCATACATGGAAAAGTCCGTCGGGGTAAGGCACTGCAAATCACTGTCCAATGACTGACGCTGTGCAAATACACCAGATGTCGGATTCGAATACTTGGGATTATACCGAAAATAAACCGTTACTGCACCATTCGTATGATTTGCAAAATCCAATACCGACTTTTGCACCGTCTGCGTATATGTATCTGCATATTCTTTACTTTGCACAAACGCATCATAGTCAAAATTACTCATTGCCACTTCACTCAACGTATCCACGGATTGCTGGATTTTTTGAATGACAGAATTAATTTGTTCCACCTTTTTTTGTTCTGTCAGCTGCATCTTTGCCTCCGCATCTGTTCCCGCGGTACGCGCAGAATTCCATATTGCGAGAATTCCGATTAAGACAGATGTGAAAAGCGAGCAGATCAAAATGGATGCGATCAGCTTCTTTCGTATAGTATTCATAAGATCCCCTTTCTGACATAGAAGTATGTCAAAACCAAGCCATTCTGTTTCTCTTCAGAATGTAAAATAAAAATTTAAATCCGATTTATTATATCACAATATATGAAATTCTCATAGAATATTTTAAATTATTCTTTATAACTTCAAAAATAGTCATTCTATTTTAAATATAATCGGAAATATACGGAATCTTATGAAACAGTACATCATCCAGGCGGTCCACCGCCTCCTGCTTTCCTTCGATACGTTCAAGGGCATACAGACGCTCCGCCGTTTTGTATCCCAGTAAAAGGGTTGTCAGCGTACCTATCTCCATTTTTAACTTATATTCCGCCGGTTCATCGGTCAGAGTACATTTTCCATCGGAAAAACAAAGTCGAAAACTGCGGTTGTTCCACGGAAGCAGGTGATCCTCAATTTCAAGTTCGATATACAGTGTTCCGCCATCCGGATCACAGGGATAATCCTGTAAAAAGCTCTCGATATCAATAATCCGTCCCATGGCATACGGCCGGATCGTTTCCTTGATATCTCCATCATCCATCTCAAACGCAATCGGTTCGCTGAAATAAGTATAACCATGCACTTCGTCAATCATGGAATCGTGCGCGTGGATATATTCCCACAGCCCTTTTTTCGCCTCACGGTTTAAGTAAATCATTTCCTTGATATGCATGATATCGTTTTTGATCAGATAGACCATAAATCCGCATGGCTTGTCCTTGGTGTTATAGTAAACTGCCACATTTGTATCGTCCTCATCCCAGCGCCAGTATTCCTCCCACGCGAGCGCATTCCGGAACAGACAGCCGTGCGTGATCGACGCAAAATGCGAATGCAGCTCATGAAAATCGCTATTGTCCCAGTCCACACGCCGCACATATCCGGGTGCTTTTACTTTCGTCGGAATCTGCCGGTCCTTGATGTTGAAGGAGATCTTATTGGATATGATCTCCCAGCCGAGATGATGGTACAGCGGTATGGAGTACGGGTATAAAAGTGCAAATGATCTTCCCTGCTTTTTCATATGCTCAAGACTCTGATACATCAGTTTTTTCATAATGCCCTGCCCGGTATATTCCGGATAGGTACAAACACTCGTGACAAATCCAACGGGAAATACCTCCCCGTATATATTCATTTTCAATGGATATACGGCAAACTGGGAAATCAGGGTATCCCCGTCAAAACATCCCAGCACATCCGCACGCTCCAGTACCGGAAACTTCGACTGTTTAATCTCTTCATCTTTCCATCCGGTTGCCGTCAGCTCATCCTCCGTTACCTGAAAGGTATAGCGCAGCAGCGCGTTATACTGATCCAGATCCTTCACATCCTTGGGTTCTAAGTAGCGTATGGTGTAATTTTCCACCGAATTCATTTTTCATATCCTCCTCAAACGTTTCCTGTGGGAAACGATGCTCTTTTGTAATGTTCTTCTCCTATTATAATCGGTGTTATTTTGGAAGACAACTGTGCTTTTTTGTCCTATTTTTGTTTTCGCCGATTGTCCCTTGGGTTATGATCCGCAGATTGTCTGTCATGCAGACCATAATTCGGTTCTGCTTCCTGTAGTATTATTTTTCTTTGACAGTTACTGTCATGCGTACCTTCGTGCCATCTTCTTTCGCATAAATATATGCACGTCCCCTGCCGATGGCGGTGATCATACCGGTCTCATTTACCGTGGCAACATTTGTGTTTGAACTGTAGTACTCCGGTTGGTTGCCGGAGGATACCGTTACCTTCGGCTGACATGTTTCACCGGCCGTTAACGAAATCTGTTCCTGTCCGACGGTAATCTTTGGCTTCTTTACCGTGACCTCACAGGTTTTGCTGACACCGTCGACTGTGACCGTGATGATGGCTGTTCCGTTTTTTACAGCGGTAACTCTGCCCTCATTGTCCACCGTGGCTACGCTTTTTTTATTTGTTTTCCACCTGGGAATACTTTTGGATGTGGAAGAAACGGATAACCGGAGCGTCCCCTTCCGGTAAAGGGATGCGGATGTCCGGTCCAGCCGGACCGTTGGCTGCTTTACCGTCACTTTACAGGTCTGGGAGGTTTTATCTGCCGTGACCGTGATGGTAGTTTCACCCGGTTTTTTCGCTGTGATCACGCCGTTTTCATCCACCGAGGCGATGCTCGATCGGGCGGATTTGTACGTGACCGGATGCCCGGTTGATGTCTCAGCTTTCAGCCGGGCCGTATATCCGTTCTCCAAGGATATGGATTTCTGACTTAATGTAATGACCGTTTTTTCAACTGTAACCCTGCAGCTTGCCTCCCCATTGGCAATTTTTGCAGTGATCGTAGCATTACCGGCCTTTTTCGCCGTGATCTTTCCATAAGTGTTCACGGACGCGACTGCGGAATCACTCGAAGAAAACTTTGGTTTCTTTCCGGTAGAAGTAATCGCAGTCAGATAATACTCGTCTCCAATTTTCATGGTCTTACTGTATTTTGTCAGCAGAACGTATTCGTATCCGCTGGCAGCATATACTGTTGTGATTCCGTTGTAACTGGAGAATAAAAGCATGGAAACCATGCAGAAGACAGCCAGTGCTGACTTTAAGAATTTCTTTTTTGTATATATCATATGCCCCCATTTCCGGTTGCAGAAACATGCGGGACAATCAGCTTGTATAAAAATCTAGCATATCTTCTGTGTTTTGTAAAGCAATTTTTATAGTATTTTACCATGTTTATTCAGATTTCTCGGACAATGGATGCCCGGATCAGCAGCAAGCATGCAACAACCGATCAGCTCCGAAAGAGCCTGCGCATCTACAATAGTATCATTGTCCAGACACCAGATATACGTATGGTTCTGGGATTCTGTCCTATTCTCCAATCACAACCTTACAATCCTTCTT
>DLQV01000108.1:1943-6347 GCA_002474415.1 Lachnospiraceae bacterium UBA7598 | reverse complement strand
TGATGAAAGGGTTTTCTTATGCGGGGCTTCATCAAAGGATGCAGGCGCTAGAATAACCAGTATTGTTGAAGATTATGGAATATCTAAATATGCCCCGGTGATTGCAACGCTGTTGAAAAATCCAGCTTTGATTTTACCACAGTAGAGGGGGGAGTGAATGTATTGAAAAAGAAAACAAAATGCTACATATATAATGGTATATTTCGAAGAGATGGATTTTATTGATCTGTACACAGTAAATTGGAGTGTTTAGTACAATCGAAATAATCAAACCTATCGTATGCTGATCTCGATATGTTACATGGTAGTAAAGGGCCTATTGCAAATACAATCGGATGGAAGTATCAAACTGATGGATTTCTTGGACGAGCAGCGAATGTGTCGATTATATGAGAAGTTTATCCTGGAATACTACAGGAAAGAATTTAAAAACCAGATAACTGCAAATGCATTACAGATTTTTAGGCAGCTGGATAACGAAGAAAATTCCATGTTGCCGGTGATGCAGAGCGGTATTATGCTCCAGCGTGATGATAGAGTTCTTATCATCGATGCAAAGTACTATGAGTACAGCACTTAGGTACAGTTTGACAAACATACGCTTCATTCGGGCAATCTCTATCAGATTTTTACCTATGTGAAGAACAAAGGAATATAAGCTGAGAGACAAGGAGCATAAGGTCGCAGGAATGCTACTGTATGCTAAAACTGACGAAGAGATATATCCGAATAATGTCTATCAGATGAGTGGAAATCAGATCACCGTCAGGACATTGGATTTGAATAAGCCATTCAGCAAAATTGCAGGACAGCATTGAGATGCGTTATGAGGATGAAAACATATAGCTGACACAAAAGAATGATGGTAACATTATATGATGTGGATGTTTGTATAATCAACGAGCATATTAAGAAGATTTATTCTGATTCAAGGCTTGAGGAAGATTCAACTATTCGGAATTTCCGAATAGTTCAAACCGAAGGTTCCCGTCAGGTGACTCGTGATACAAAGTATTATAATCTTCAAATGATTATTGCGGTCGGATTCAAGGTGAATAACGAGCGTGCAGTACAATTTCGCAAGTGGGCCAATGGCATAGTGAAGGACTACACCATCAAAGGCTGGGGCATGGATGACGAACGCCTAAAGAATGGCGGATCAGTGCTTACCACAGAGTACTTTGACCGCTTGCTTGAGCAGATTCGCGAAATCCGTCTGTCTGAGCGTAGATTCTATCAGAAAATAACAGACATCTATGCGACAGCACTTGATTATGAGCGTGCAGCAAAGACAACAAAGCAGTTTTTTGCAGAGGTTCAGAATAAGATGCATTATGCAGTGCACGGGCATACTGCTGCGAAGTGCCATATTCTGATGACAATGGAGGACTGGTCTCTCCGCGTTTCATTGCATAAATTGCAGAAATATGTTACCATAAACATAGACTATTGACAGAAGGCATGTGGGGTGGAAGAGATGGAAAAACAGAAATTTTGCATGGAAGAATCACAGATATTTCAGGAGATGATCAGCCGTGTTTCCCAATTATCTCCGGACAGTTATCTGATGGTTACTGATCTGAAGCATAATTTAACATTTGTTCCGGAAAGTACTGCAGAATTTTTAGGAATTCCGTCGGGATGGTGCAAAGATGGATATAAAATTGTGCTGGAAAAGAGTGTACATCCGCATGATCGCCCAGAATATACAGAAGAGATGGGACGACGTCTGCAGGGGATCAATCTGGAGAATGATCTGTATATCCGTATGGGAAAAGACAAAAAGTATGTTATGATGCGGATCATAACGGACATAATTTTAGAGCAGGGCGAAAACAGATACTTTATTGTTCGGCTTCGGAATCAGAATGTGATTCCGGAAATTGATCCGTTGACGGATCTTTATGGTCAGGTTAAATTCGAAAAAGATATTGTAGATTATATTCGGCAGGGACGCGAAGTAGCTGTTTTGGAAATTGAAATTGATCATATGAATGATATCAATATTTTATACGGAACAAATTACAGCGACCGGATTCAAAAGGTTCTTGCCTACAGATTTATTTATATGATGGATGCGGATAAGGCAGTCTATCGTATGGGAAATTCCAATTACGCATTTATTCTAAGAGATACGGACCGGGAAGAAGCGGCAGTATTTCTGGAGAAGATTCGTGCGAGATTAGAGGAAAGCGTTGTCTTTGAAAACGACCATTTTGAGCTGAAGATATATGCCAGTGGGATAATTCTTGATCATTATGAGGGAGAAACTTCCACGGTACAGAGCAAGTTGGAATATGTTTTAGGAAAAATGCGTGCCAGACGGGATCATGCATTGATGTTTTTTAATGATCTGGTGCGGATCAATGGGGACGTAGATCTGGATCTGATGAAGGTAATTCATCAGTCCGTGCTCAATCAGTGTGATGGATTTTATGTGGAATATCAGCCTGTCGTGTATGCACAGACAGGAGAGATTGCCGGAGCGGAAGCACTGGTTCGCTGGAAAAAGGAGCCATATGGTATTGTGCCGCCGGGAATGTTTATTGACTGGCTGGAAAGTAATCCTTGCATGTATGATCTTGGAAATTTTGTTTTGAAACAGGCATTGACGGATGCCGTGGAGTTTCGAAAATCAAATCCGGATTTTTTTATTAATGTCAATATATCTGCAAAGCAGCTGGAGAGAAAATCTTTTCGCGATGTTGTTGTTGGTTTGTTGAAAGAAACCGGATTTCCGGCAGATCATCTGTGTCTGGAACTGACAGAGCGATGTAGAAGCATGCCGGTCAGAGTGATAGAAGAGGAATTGCTGTACCTTAAACAATACGGGGTGAGGTTTGCGATGGATGATTATGGTACGGGAAGTGCTTCTTCCAGTGTCCTGTTGCAGACACCGATGGATGAGATAAAGATTGATATGAGTTTTATTCGTGGAATTACGGATAATCAGACAAAACAGGCACTGGTGCGCAGCATGGTTAATTTTGCGAATGCAGCGAATTTAAAAAGCTGCCTGGAAGGGGTGGAGGATGAAAAGCTGCAGAATTATCTGCGTTCCTTTGGAGCCACATGGTTTCAGGGGTATTATTATTCCAGACCGGTTCAGGCAGTTGCAATGCAAAAATTATTAAACATGGAGAATTGATAATTAGTCGGCGATGAGAAGATCAACGCCGGCTTTTTCATAAATTTCTTTTGTATTTTCGGATAATCCGGAGTCGGTGATTACAAGATTCAGATCATCGATGGATGCATAGCTGGAGATGGATGAGGTGTCAAATTTGGTATGGTCAATCAATGCAATTGTTTTAGCAGAAGCCTTGATGCACATACGTTTTAAATCTGCTTCGTAGATACTGAAATCGGTAAGTCCGTTTTCAACGGAGAAACCGCGCGCAGAGACAAATGCAATGTCAGTATGGATTTTCTGTAGCAGATCCACACCGAGGAGACCTTCAATGGAAGAAGAGGCAGAGGTAACGATTCCACCGGTCAGGATAACGGTGATCCCGGGGATATCCTTCAGAGCCAGTGCAAGGTCAATGCCGTTTGTGATGACGGTAAGTTCTGTAAAGCCGGTCAGTTTCATGCCAAGTGTATAGGCAGTGGAGCTGGCATCTAAAAAGATGCACATGTGGTCTTTTACCATGTGGATGGCGTTTGCTGCGATTGCCTCTTTTTCCTTTTTATTTTCCAGTGCACGCTCATGAAAAAAATATGCTTTTCCGGTAAGTTCTTTATTGTCTGCGGAGTTATCGCGGTAGAGTGCGCCGCCATGCGTTTTGGTCAGAAGTTTTTCTTTATCCATCTGATTTAAATCGGTACGGATGGTTGTAGTGGAAACGCCAAGCATTTCGCTGAGTTCATTTGTGGTTGCCTTTCTGTTTTGTTTCAGATATTCCAGAATGTGTTTCTGACGTTCTAATTGCAGCATGATAATTTTTATACTCCTTTATGGTCACGAAAACAAAGTTTTCGAAAGTTACTATATAAGATACTATACATCGAAATCCCTTTTTTGACTAGCAGAAAGTGAAAACAAAGCAAGAACTTTTGAAAGTTTGCGAAAACTTTTATTTGCTTTTGTTTATGCTTGCATTTATTCTGGAAAAGTGTTATGTTTACCATATAATGTTAAAAAATACAGATGGAGGCATTTTATTATGAAGTTTTTCGTGGATACAGCAAATGTAGAAGATATCAAAAAGGCAAATGACATGGGTGTGATCTGTGGAGTTACAACAAATCCATCTCTGATTGCAAAAGAGGGAAGAGATTTTACAGAAGTAATCAAAGAAATTGCTTCTATTGTGGATGGCCCGATCAGTGGAGAAGTTAAGGCTACAACGGTCGATGCACAGGGAATGATTAAAGAGGGGCGTGAAATCGCAGCGATTCACC
>DLQV01000108.1:177-1867 GCA_002474415.1 Lachnospiraceae bacterium UBA7598 | reverse complement strand
GTAGAGGGACTTAAGGCAGTCAAGGTTCTCTCATCCGAAGGAATTAAGACAAATGTAACACTGATTTTCAGCGCAAATCAGGCAATTCTTGCAGCTAACGCAGGTGCTACATATGTTTCTCCATTCCTGGGAAGACTAGATGATATCAGCCAGCCGGGAATCGAACTGATCCGCCAGATTGCGGAAATTTTTGATATTTATGGATATGAGACCGAGATTATCGCAGCATCCATCCGCAATCCGATCCATGTGACAGACTGTGCACTTGCAGGTGCAGATATTGCGACAATTCCATATAAGGTAATCGAGCAGATGACAAAACATCCGCTTACGGATCAGGGAATTGAGAAGTTCCAGAAAGATTATAAAGCTGTATTTGGTGAATAATATACCAAAAAGCATAAGGAGGGGTTTTTATGCTAAAAGAATGGGAAAAATCCGAAAAACCATCGGAAGAGGAAATTAAGGTACGACTGGACGCGGTAAAAGAGAAACTGGCACGGCAGCAGCTCCTGATCAAAGAGAAAAAAGTACCGGTTCTTGTTGTTCTTGAAGGCTGGGGAACGGCAGGAAAAGGATACGCGATCGGACAGATCATCCAGAATATTGATCCGCGTTTCTTTAAGGTGGTATCCATGCAGAAAAAGACGGAGGATGATAAGAGAAAACCGTTTTTGTACCGGCATTTTGCCAAAATTCCGGAAGCCGGGCAGTTTGTATTTTTAGATACTGCGTGGATGGATGAGATCACGGAGGAGCGTCTGCACGGAATCATTTCCGAGGATGTATACGCCAACCGGATTGAAAGTGTCCGCCGGTTTGAACGACAGCTTACAGACAATGGCTATCTTGTCATGAAATTTTTTTTGCATATTTCCAAAAAGGAGCAGTCGCGGCGTATTGCACAGCTGGAACATGAGAAAGACACCATGTGGCGTGTGAACAAAAAAGATCTGTGGCAGAATGAACATTATGAGAAATGTGTGGATGTATTTTCCGGATATCTGAAAAATACGAATATGCCATCTGCACCCTGGTATATCATTGATGCAAAGTCCAGAAAATGGACAGAAGTGCAGATCCTTGAGACGCTTACCCAGGGGATTGAGATTGCTTTGAGCAATCATCAGATGGCGGTTCCGCTTCTGCAAAATGTATTTCCGTTGAAAAAGATGCCGCTTCTTTGTGATATTCCGCTGGACAAATTTATGGAGGAAGATGTCTATAAAAAGGAATTAAAGCAGCTGCAGCAGAGGCTTGGAGAGCTGCACAATCGTCTGTATCGTAAGAAAGTGCCGGTCATCATTGCCTATGAGGGATGGGATGCAGCCGGAAAAGGCGGAAATATCAAGCGGATTACGGGAGCACTTGATCCACGTGGATATGAAGTGCACCCGATTGCGAGTCCGGAGCCGCATGAGAAAGCAAGACATTATCTGTGGCGTTTCTGGACACGGCTTCCGCGTACCGGGCATATTGCAATTTTTGACCGTACCTGGTATGGGCGTGTGATGGTCGAGCGTCTGGAAGGCTTTTGCAGTGAGAATGACTGGATGCGTGCATACAATGAAATTAATGAGTTTGAGAAGGAACTGCACGATTGGGGCGCTGTGATCATCAAGTTCTGGGTACAGATTGACAAAGATACGCAGCTTGCACGTTTTAACGATCGGCAGAATACGCCGGAAAA
>DLQV01000108.1:0-145 GCA_002474415.1 Lachnospiraceae bacterium UBA7598 | reverse complement strand
ATGGAAGATTACTGAGGAAGACTGGCGAAACCGTGACAAGTGGGATGCGTATGAGGTGGCAGTCAATGAGATGATTCAAAAGACGAGCACCACCTATGCACCGTGGCATATCTTAGAGTCTGTAGATAAAAAATATGCACGGATC
>DLQV01000105.1:7985-9891 GCA_002474415.1 Lachnospiraceae bacterium UBA7598 | reverse complement strand
AGATTATCCGGTTGGACGAACAGAAAACAAATAAATTTATGGTTGAGTCAGCGCGGACGATCAAAAATACCATCATTATAACGGTACTCAAATATGTAAATCAACATTATGAATTGCCACTTCGAGTGTCGGAGCTTGCGGATGTGTGCAATATGAGTGAGACACATTTTAGACGTTTGTTTGAGGAAAATGTGAATATGTCTCCGATGGAATATGTGAACCTGGTAAGGATACAGAAAGCGTGTGATCTGATAAGAAAGACAAATGATTCCATGGATACGATTGCTGGTAAATGTGGATTTACCACAACAAGCACCTTTAACCGTAATTTTAAAAAATTTTTGTCGACTTCACCATATCAGTGGAAGAATGATGTAGACAATTATGAGCGGAAATTATTGAATTCTAACATTTCAACATCGAGAGAAGGGTAAGGGGAATTGTAATCAGGATTCAAGAAGAGACATAGATTATCCTTTACAAATCGAAGGGACTGACTGGATGGTCGGTCTCTTTTTTAATGAAAACAGAGTCGAAAATGCATGTTTTTTGGTTGGATAAGTTCACATAAAGTACAAACGGTTCGTTATAATACACACATAACAGAGGCGAGATGGACAGAAACCCGACAAAATGCACAAAGCATTGCGAGAGGTGGAAGAAACATCACGGGCATTATAAATATTAGGGAGGAATCAATATGAGAAGAAAAGTTTTATCAGTTTTACTTGTAGCAGCAATGACAGCTTCCATGGTAGTAGGATGTGGAACCGGTAAAGGCTCCGGACAGACAGCTGGAGGAGGTACCCAGAGTGGTGGAGATCCAACAGCGGGAGAAGATGAACACACTTTAAGCATTTCCGCCTGGGATGCAAGCTTTAATATTCCTGCAATTAAGGCGGCAGCAGAAGATTACAAGAAAAACGTTGATCCGGACTTTAATTTAAAAATCAACGAAGTATCGGGATCATCAGATATTGAGAATTCAGTCACACTTGGTGGATCATCTGGAGATTACAGCACATTGACCGATGTTGTATTATTTCAGGATCACTGGATTCACAAATATGTGGCAGATTACCCGGAGGCTTTTCAGAACATTGATGATATCGACATTAACTGGGATGATTTCGCAACTGAGAAGGTTTCCTATTCAACCATTGATGACAAACATTATGGAGTACCGCTGGACAATGGAACGGTTATATGTGCATACCGGATTGATTTGTTAAAGCAGGCAGGATACACAATCGATGATCTGACAGGATGTACTTGGGATAAATTTATTGAAATTGGCCAGAAAGTTTATGAGAAAACCGGCAAATACTTATTAGCTATTAACAGTGACCAGAATGATCTTGTTTATATGATGCTTCAGGCAGAGGGTGAGTCCCAGTTCAAGGATGGAAAACCGAATCTTGTAAATAACGAGAAATTGGAAAAAATCCTGGAAATCATCAAGGAGATGGTTCAGAAAAAAGTGTTATATCTTGCAAATGACTGGAGCGATTACACAGACCAGACAATTGTTGGAGACATGGTTGCCGGCGTTATGAATGGTAACTGGATTATTCCTACAATTGAAAAAGTAAAAGAAAACAGTGGTAAATGGGAGATTACAACAATGCCTACCATTGAAGGCGGCGAAGGATATGCATCCAACGGTGGATCTTCTTTCCTTATAACTGCAAACTGTAAAAACAAAGACCTTGCAGAGAAATTCTTAGCATATACATTCGGTGGAAGCCAGGAAACATATGATGCAGCATTAAAAGATGGTGGTGTTATCACAACATGTATTTCTGCTGGTAAATCTGATGTTTATAACGAAGGTGTTGCATATTTCAATAATCAGCCAATCTATGCAAAGATCACAGAAATGGGAACACATGTACCTGTAATTGAG
>DLQV01000105.1:0-7944 GCA_002474415.1 Lachnospiraceae bacterium UBA7598 | reverse complement strand
ACGATTATCATTATACCTGCCGTGAAAAAATTTCAACAGCAATTGTCAATATCATAAACGGTGCAGATATTAAGAAGGAAATCAAGGAGGCTCAGGATCAGCTGAATTTTGAAATGGGTAACTAAAATATAATATTGCAGCTGAAGTTAGAACAGAACTGGAAAACGGGGAATCGGGAATCTGACTCCCCGTTTTTATCCAAAATGGGAAAGAGCTTCTTTTGATATTACAGGAAGGACTGAGTCAAAGATGAAGAAAAAAGGAATGAGTGTAACCTCAAAACAGCATGCAGCTGGCTGGATTTTTCTGACACCGGCAACCCTGCTGATCGTGATCATGAGTTTCTGGCCGATCATTCAGGCGATTATTATGTCTTTAAAGACAGGTTCTAGTGCCAATATGAAATGGGCAGCACCAATTATTTTCAACTATACACGAATGTTCAAGGATAAAGTGTTCATGAGATCTGTGGGCAATACATTCTTATATCTGATTATAGAAGTGCCAATCATGTTAGTTCTTGCAATTTTACTTGCACAGATCTTAAATAATAAGCATTTGAAATTCAAGGGATTTTTCAGAACCTGTGTGTTTCTGCCTTGTGCAACATCACTGGTATCATACTCATTGATTTTTAAATCCTTATTTGCAACAAACGGACTGATCAATTCCATTCTTGTAAAACTTGGAATTTTACAGGCAAATTATAATTTCCTTGGAAATTCGAAATCGGCAAAAGCGATCATTATCATTGCGCTGATCTGGAGATGGACTGGATACAATATGGTATTCTTCCTTGCAGGATTACAGAACATTGAATATTCTGTATACGAAGCAGCAAAGATTGATGGAGCAAGCGCTTGGAAGACATTCTGGAACATTACCGTTCCACTGCTTCGTCCGACAATTGTTATGACAGCGATTATGTCCATTAACGGTACATTACAGTTGTTCGATGAGTCTGTAAACTTAACAAGTGGTGGACCTGCAAATGCAACTATTACAATGTCACATTATATTTACAATAATTCCTTCGGACAGGGTGTTGCAAATTTCGGATATGCTTCCGCAATGTCGTTCTTTGTATTTATCCTGGTTGCAGTTCTTGCATTTATCAACATGAAAGTAGGTGACAAGCGTGACTAAGAAGAAAATTCGTACATCAACCATACAGAAGAGACTGATCCCTTCGTACATATTTTTAATTATTGTATCTTTTATTTCGGTATTCCCGCTTTACTGGATGTTTACCGCAGCAACCAACACAACTGTTGAGGTTGCAAGAGGAAAGATTACATTTGGAACTCACGCAATTGAAAACTTTCAGAAACTGCTTGTACAGCAGGATCTCATGGGTGCGCTTGGAAATTCTTTCCTTTATGCAATCGTACAGACAGTTGCAGCACTGTTTATCTGTTCCCTTGCAGGATTTGGATTTGAGCTGTATCATGACCGCAACAAAGATCGGCTGTTTTCTGTGTTATTACTAGCCATGATGGTACCACAGGTAGCAACCATG
This sequence comes from Lachnospiraceae bacterium UBA7598, assembly GCA_002474415.1. Lineage (GTDB taxonomy): Bacteria > Bacillota > Clostridia > Lachnospirales > Lachnospiraceae > Roseburia. Next base: position 6,425 of record DLQV01000105.1, on the reverse strand, counting down.
ATTCCTTTATTCAAGATGATTTCGAAGATGGGCTTATTAAATACTGTATGGGCATTTATTCTTCCTTCGATCTCAACACCGTTTTTGATTATGATGTTCCGGCAGAATTCCAGAAATTTCCCAATCGATATTATGGAAGCTGCACGTATCGACGGATTGAGTGAAATTCAGATTTTCTTCCGCATGTATATTCCAATTCAGAAATCTACATATGCGGCAGCAGCAGTTATTACATTTATGAATGCATGGAATGCATACTTATGGCCAAAGGTTGTAATGAGCGATAACCGTGCACAGACAATGCCGATGTTGATTGCGAACTTGGCATTAGGTTATGCTATTGACTATGGTGTATTGATGATGGGTGTCTTATTCTGTTCCATTCCTACCATGGTTGTATTCTTTGTATTACAAAAACAGTTTACAGAAGGCATTACAGGCGCTGTAAAATAAAAATTATAATTCTACATATAGCAAATTCCAAAAATCAGTGCTAAAATATACACAGTTCATCCGTGCAGAAATGCGGCCTTCGGGCTTTCACATGACACTTTTTTCGATAGCGTAGGCTTAGCGGTGTTATCATGTTGAAGCGGATGAACTTTTTTATATTTATAGTAGAAAACAGAACTTATTGGCAAGGAGTGGGACATGAACATAGCAGTTTACTGTGGATCTGATTTTGGAAATCAGGACGTATATAAAAAAGCAGCTACCGAGCTTGGAAAATGGATTGGAAAAAACAATCACACACTGGTGTATGGTGGTGGAGAATCCGGGCTGATGGGCGCCGTCGCAAAAGAAGTACATGAAGCGGGAAGTCCGGTCATCGGTGTGATTCCTGGCAATGTGGAATTTATCATGGCACGCCCGCAGCCGTATGTAACGAAACTCATTACCGCGGGAAATATGAGTGAGCGAAAGCAAAAGATGCTAGAATTGGCGGATGTGTTTCTTGCACTTCCCGGCGGCATTGGAACACTGGATGAAATCTCTGAGGCAATCACACTTACAAAGATCGGAGTATTTCAAAAACCATGTATTCTGTTTAACCGAAACGGGTTTTATGAACCGTTGAAAACGATGTTTGCGCAGATGGAGCAGGCGGGATTCTGGTGGAAAGAATACATGCGCCATGTACTGTTTTCGGATAATCTGGAAGAAATCAGCGCATTTATAAAAACATGGAATGACGCAGAATAAAAGAGGTAAGTATAAGGAGCAAACCGTGAAAAAACAAAAAGGAATGATCATTACTGCGGCCGTGTTACTTGCAGCCGCAGCAGTCGTAACCGGAAGCCGTCTGATCCGGCATCCGGAAAAATCAAACACAAAAAAGTCTGAGGTTGCGGATCAGGAGAACAGTGAAAAGGCACAAAACCCTGGAAAATCCAAAATTACCGCAGAGCAGCAGGATATAGCCCAAACAGAAGATACCGTAGATGAAAAATTCTACATTTCTGAAATTCCGGACGATATTTTTGAGAAGATGCAGGGAAAGTCATACAAGGCAGACTGTACCGTACCGCGGGAAGATCTCCGCTATCTTCACGTACTCCACGTGGGTTTTGATGGTCAGACAAAAGAGGGCGAACTTGTGGTAAACAAAGCCATTGCAGAGGATGTCCTTGCAATTTTCAAACAGTTGTATGAGGCGCAATATCCGATTGAAAAAGTCCGGCTGGTGGATGAATACGATGCGGATGATGAGGCGTCCATGAGTGATAACAATTCCTCTGCGTTCAATTTTCGTTTCATTTCCCACACGACAACAATCTCCAGACATGGTCTTGGCATGGCAGTGGATATCAACACACTTTACAATCCATATGTAAAAACCGTCAACGGAAAATTGTCAATTGAGCCTGCAAATGCAAAAGCGTATGTTGACCGGAGTAAGGATTTCCCGCACAAGATCGACCACGATGATTTGTGTTACAAGCTTTTTACCAAATATGGATTTACCTGGGGCGGAGATTGGACACATTCGAAGGATTACCAGCATTTTGAAAAAGGAGGAATATAGCATGAAACATGCGCAGATTATCATTGATAAAGAATTTATCACGGGGAAGGTAGGCCGGAGAATTTACGGTTCATTTATCGAACATCTCGGAAGAGCCGTATACGATGGCATTTATCAGCCAGATTCGCCGTATGCCGATGCACAGGGATTTCGAAAGGACACGCTGGAGCTTGTAAAGGAATTAAATGTACCAATCGTCCGTTATCCGGGAGGCAATTTTGTCTCCGGTTATAAATGGGAAGATGGTGTCGGACCGAAGGAACTGCGTCCGAAACGTGTCGATCTGGCATGGCAGGTCGTAGAGTCCAATCAATTTGGATTGAATGAGTTCTGTGACTGGGCAAAAAAAGCAGATACGGATGTCATGATGGCAGTAAATCTCGGAACAAGGGGAATCCTTGAGGCAAAAGAATTGCTGGAATACTGTAATTTCAAAGGAGGAACGTATTTATCCGATCTGCGGAGAAAGCACGGATATGAGCAGCCGCATGCGATCAGGACCTGGTGCCTTGGAAATGAGATGGACGGTCCGTGGCAGACAGGACATAAAACGGCCGTGGAGTACGGACATCTGGCAGATGAAACCGCAAAGGCAATGAAAATTCTTGATCCGTCCATTGAACTGGTTGCCTGTGGAAGTTCCAATTCGCAGATGCCGACATTTGGCGATTGGGAACGGGAAGTACTTGAGCAATGTTATGATTCCGTGGACTATATTTCCATGCACCAGTATTACGGAAATTATGAAAATAATTCTGCCGATTTTCTTGCCAGCAGTGTCGACATGGATCGGTTTATCCGGAATGTAGTGGCAATCTGTGATTATGTGCAGGGGAAAAAACACGGTAAAAAGCAAATCAACATTTCCTTTGATGAATGGAACGTCTGGTATCATTCCAATGAGGCGGACAGTAAACTGGAAAAATGGGTGGAGAAACCGCATCAGCTGGAAGATGTATACAATATGGAAGACGCACTTTTGGTGGGCAGCATGCTGATCACCCTGCTTCGTCATTGTGACCGGGTAAAGATGGCCTGCCTGGCGCAGCTGGTCAATGTCATTGCACCGATCATGACTTCGGATACCGGCGCGTGGCGTCAGACGATTTTTTATCCATATATGCAGGCTGCTACATTGGGAAACGGCATCGTTTTAAATACGCTGGTGAAATCTCCGGTATATGAGTCGAAATACGGAGATGCACCGTATCTGGACAGTGTGGTTATTTATAATGAGGAAAAAGAGGAACTGGTTATTTTTTCCGTGAACAAGGATCTGGAAGAGGACATGGAAATCACCTGTGATCTGCGGCAGTTTGCAAATTACCAGATCAAAAAACACAGCGTGCTGCATCATGAAGATTTGAAAGCGGTTAATACAGAGGAACATCCGGATACCGTTTGCCCACAAAAGAACGGCATATCTCATGTGGATAACGGAATCCTTACTGCACAGTTAAAACATAAATCATGGAATGTGATTGTGCTTACAGCATAAAATTGGATTGACATAGAAAACAAAATGATGCAACATAACGGTGTTATCTAACATAACAACGTTATGTTGCATTTTTATTTACAGGGAGCGTACCATGACCGGAAAGAAGATACATGACAGCGAGACGAAGACACACCTTATGAAATGCGCCAAGGAAGAATTCATGGAAAAAGGATTCCAGGGAGCATCTCTTCGCAGTATCTGCCAGAAAGCAGGTGTTACTACCGGGGCATTGTATTTTTTCTTTAAGGACAAAGATGATTTGTTTTGCGAAGTTGTGGGGAATCTGATGGACCGGCTCGATGCAATTCTGCGGGAGCATTTTTCATTCGAGGTGGATGAGATGGAAAGTGGCAGGGCAAAGGAGCACGATGACAACAGCGATTTTGAATCCATGGTGCAGATCGTACATGAGTTGTATACGTACCGGGATGAGGTGCTTTTGGTGCTGACAAAAGCACAGGGATCGAGCATGGAACATATGCCGGACCGGCTGGTAGACCAGATGGATGCGCATAATGCTTTTATCTGTGAGGCGATGTGTAAAGCTTACGGTGTTCCGATGGTAGAAAAAAGCGTTGTGCACTGGATGTCCCATTCACAGGTTGATATGTTCATCTTTATGGTAACGCATATAGATAACGAAAAGGAAGCACTGCAATTTGCGGAAAAGGGAGCAAAATATCTGCTGGCAGGCTGGTACGGGCTTGTCAGACCGTAGGTCTTTCGCTTTTGGGCGGGGGGCCTAAAAAAACAACCATAGGTTAGACAGAACTAATATTAGTATGAAAAGTAAAACCAAAAAGAAAGGGAGTTTCTATGTCAGAAGAAGAAAAGAAGTTTTTGGAAATTGTTGATTTAAAGAAAGGATTTGGAAGTGGTGAAACGCGTCAGGAAGTACTCCGCGGCATGAATTTTTCCGTTGCAAAAGGGGAGTTCTGTGTGCTTTTAGGACCATCCGGTTCCGGAAAATCCACACTGCTCAATATCATCGGAGGCATTGACAATGCGGATTCCGGTTACATCAACATCAATGGTGATAAGTTAGAGGACATGAGCGAGAAAAAGCTGACACAGTACCGCAGAAAGCATCTTGGCTACGTATTCCAGATGTATAATCTGATCGGCAATTTAAATGTAAAAGAAAATATTGAAGTGGGGGCATATCTGTCGGATAACGCCCTTGATATTGATGATCTGTTACATACGCTCGGACTTTATGAGCACCGATACAAACTGCCGAACCAGTTGTCCGGCGGCCAGCAGCAGCGTGTTTCCATCGGCCGTGCGATTGTAAAAAATCCGGATATCCTGCTCTGTGATGAGCCGACGGGAGCGCTTGACTACAATACCTCCAAGGAGATCTTAAAGCTGATCGAGGAGGTCAACAAAAAATACGGAAATACCATCATTATGGTTACACATAACGAGGCGATCAAAAATATGGCAGACCATGTGATCAAGCTCCGTGATGGTGCGGTGCGCCACAACGACATCAATACAAACAAGGTTTCTGCGGAAGATCTGGAATGGTAAGGGGGCTGCTATGAAAAAGAAAAAAATCAAAAATCCCCTGATCAAGCGAATACCGAAAGAACTGATCGGGGACTGGAAAAAATACCTGGTTGTATTCCTGTTTCTTGTGCTCACGATCGGCTTTGTGTCCGGGATGTATGTGGCAAACGAGAGTATGATTACTTCGGCAAACGAAGGTGTGACAAAATACAAACAGGAAGATGGTCATTTTGAGTTAAAAAAACAGGCAGATGCCACCTTGCTTTCGGCCATTGAGACCGGTGAAAAAGCGGATGTCAAACAGTATTATCTGGATGAGGCAAAAAAGAAACTGGATAAAAAACTGCCGAAAAAATTTAAGGAAAAATTTGACAAAACGTTTTTCAAACAGTTTGATGCACAGTTTGCAGCACTGGCAAAAGAAAACGGAAGTTACAAAGAAGCCTATGACAAGGCATACAAAAAAGCCTATGACAAAGCCTGGAAAAAGGCACAGAACAAGATCGAAGACAAGTATGCGGATGCGGAAGAAAAATATAAATTAAACGATCCGGATTTTAAGGCAACAAAGACAAAATTATATGAAAACTTTTTCCGGAATGAGGAAGAAGATTATAACAATGACGGGAAAAAGGATGGCACGATCCGCGTATTTGCAAAGACGGAGGATATCAACCTGGCATGTATGCTGCAGGGAAGTTTTCCACAGAAGGCGGATGAAATTGCCATTGACCGTATGCACGCCGACAACGTCGGAGTAAAAGTGGGAGATACAATCACGGTTTCTGGAGAGTCTTATAAAGTTGTGGGACTGCTTGCATATGTCAATTACTCCACCTTACATGAAAAGACGACCGACATGGTGTTTGATGCACTGAAATTTGATGTGGCAATGGTCACACAGGATGGCTTTGACCGCCTGCACAAGAGTATTCACTATACCTATGCATGGAAATATGAAACAGAACCTGCGGATGAGGCCGGGGAAAAAACACTTTCGGATAATTTTATGCGCGCTTTGCTCACACAGGTGGTTGTTGCGGACAATGAACTCGAAGATTACACGCCGAAATACGGCAATCCGGCGATCAATTTTGCAACGGATGATATGGGATCGGACAAAGCCATGGGCGGCGTGCTGCTGGATATCCTTGTGGTAATCATTGCATTTATTTTTGCCGTGACGATCAGCAATACAATCGCAAAAGAATCCTCCGCGATCGGAACTCTTCGTGCATCCGGTTACACGAAAGGAGAGCTGGTGCGGCACTATCTGTCCATGCCGGTCATTGTAACACTGCTGGCTGCGATTGTCGGAAATATACTCGGCTACACGGTGTTTAAAAATATTGTTGTGTCGATGTATTACAACAGTTACAGTCTGCC
>DLQV01000291.1:10696-11159 GCA_002474415.1 Lachnospiraceae bacterium UBA7598 | reverse complement strand
AGTATGATCGGAGTGTTGTTTGGCACGGAAATGTGCAAACGGCGCTGCCGGCACCGCAGATGCAGAAGATGGATGTAACAGCAGAAATTACAGCCATATAAGAAGGAAAAGATAAATGAACAGGAAAGTAATTAAACCAGTAGTGCTGTCAGGGCTTTTTCTGGCAGCACTGATTGTTTTCAGTATCATAACCAATCAGGACAATAAAGATATGACGACGACCATGAAGGAGGCAACGCTTCCGGTCGTCCAGTTTTATGAAGGAAATAACAGCGTGGCACAGCTGCATGGATATGTATCGAAAATGAATATTACAGAAATGCGGGATGGAATCGTGCCGGTAGATCATACAAGACTGCTTCCTTTAAAAATCAGTACCTATGGTCAGAATATTGATGGAATTCACTATGAAATCCGGAGTCTGGACAATTCCCGTCTGGTTGCAAAAGGGGAAGCAAAAGAG
>DLQV01000291.1:7817-10662 GCA_002474415.1 Lachnospiraceae bacterium UBA7598 | reverse complement strand
AATGATGAGATAACCGCAAATCTGAAAATACAGAATATTCTTGGGAAAAATGAAGAGTATGAGCTGATTCTTATTCTGACTTCCGGCAAAAATAAAGTGCGGTATTATACCAGACTGATACAGACGGAGAACAGCTATACACAGGACTGCATGGATTTTGCGCTACAGTTTCATGCGTATACCTTCCGGGACGATGCAAATAAATTTATTCCAAAATATATGGATGCCGCGACAGGGGATGCCAGCACGCTTAATTATGTGGATTTAAGCTGCACGTTAAATCAGATTACCTGGGCAAAATTAAAGCCGGAACAGATGGGAGATGTGGATGCTTCCTTTAAAGAAATTAATGATTCCTATAATGTGATTACACTTCGATATGTAGTCACAACGAAGGGAACCGGTGGAGAAACGGAATATTATAATGTAGAAGAATATTATCGGCTGCGTATGACGGAGTCGCGTATGTATGTTTTGAATTTTGAGCGGACGCTGAACCAGATTTTCCGTGGAGAAAACCGGTTTATTTCTGATAATAATCAGATCCAGCTTGGAATACGTGACAAAAATATTGAATATGCTGTAAGTGAGACCGGAGATGTGATTGCGTTCGTGCAGCAGGGAGAATTGTGGTGTTTTGACCGCGTCAATAATAAGATTGTGCAGGTATTCAGTTTCCTTGGAGCAGAAGGAATAAATATGCGCGACAACTGGGAACAACATGACATTAAGATTGCCCGTGTGGATGAGGCGGGGAGTGTTGATTTTGTCGTATATGGATACATGAACCGTGGAGATCATGAAGGCCAGGTGGGCACAGCGGTATATCATTATGATGGTCTTGTGCATACCATAGAGGAAGAAGTTTTTATTCCGTCAAGTTCTTCTTATGAAGTTTTAAAAGCACAGATGGGACAGTTGATGTATGTGAATGAAAAGGGAACCTTTTACCTGATCATGGATCAGAAACTTTATTGTATTGATACGGACAAGCTGACGACAAAAGTTCTTGTTAAAAACCTGAAAGAAAACTGTTATAAAATATCAGATTCCAATCAGTATTTTGCCTGGGTAGACAGCGACAAAGAATATCAGAGTGATGTGATTCATCTGATGAATTTGAAAAATGCTTCGGTCTATGATATTCAGGCGAAAAAGGGAGAATATATTCTTCCGCTTGGCTTTATAGACGAAGATTTTATTTATGGAACTGCCCCAAAAGATAAAGTTATTGTTGCAGCAGCCGGAAACACTGTTTTCCCAATGGAAGAACTGACGATTATGGATACTTCAGAAAATTCACACAGTATCTTAAAGAGTTATAAACCATCGAAGGGAAATATCGGTTCGATTTCCGTGGAGGACTACACGATTACCATTCATCTGATCAAAAAGTCCGGTGGACATTATGTGGCAGCCGGAACGGATGCAATCATGAACCGGGAGGGGGATACGGAAGAAAAAGTTACCGTCGGGTCAACGGTAACCGACCGGAAAGAAACACAGTATCAGCTTGTGATGAAAAACGGGGCAGATGCATCTAAGATTAAAATGCTTACATCCAAATCGGTTTTACTGGAAAGCCCACGCGATGTCACTGTGAAAAATAAGGACACACAGGAAGTGTTTTATGTATATAAAAAAGGAGATGTACTGCTTGCAACGAATGAAATCGCAGATGCAATTATTTGTGCCAATAATAATATGGGAATTGTTGTGGATTCCCGTCAGCAGTATGTATGGATGCGTGCAAGAAAATCGGCTCAGACAGCATTTGGCGGTTTAAAAGTAAATGATGCGGATAAGGGTTCTTCCTCGGTTGTCCAGGCGGTCAGCGCAATGCTTAATTACAAAGGAAACGGACTCAGTGTAAAGGAACTGATTGATAATGGAGGTACACCGAAAAGTGCGATTGAAAATACGCTGAAAGATTGCGTTGTTCTTGATGTATCCGGTTGTACGGCAGAAGAGATTTTGTTCTATGTCAGCAAAGGCTCTCCGGTGTTTGCGATGACAGGAACAGACAGTGCTGTATTAGTGACAGGATATACGTCCGGAAGCATTTATTATTATGATCCGCAAACCCATTCTACAAAATCAAAAAGTTACAAGGATGCGGATGACTGGTTTAAGAAAGCGGGGTACATTTTCTTTACCTATTTGGACCATTAATTTCCATTGTAAAAATGAACAATTAACGACAATGTTTTGTTGCTGATTCGTGAATGTTTAACAGAAATAAAGTTCGTATATTGCAATTCGTAGTTAAGTGAGATATATTTGAGAATGTGTTATACAGTTTTGGAAAGGGAGAGCGTATGAGTAAGAAAAATGTGATCGTTTCTAATGTGTCAGAGGGACATGACAATCCAATCGCAGAACTTGTTCAGGTAGCATGTCAGTTCGACAGCGATATTATGTTGGAGAGCGATAATCGCAGAATTAATGCAAAGAGCATTATGGGAATTATGGCGTTTAATCCATCCGATGGAATGTCGGTTGATATCGTGACAGAGGGCGCTGACGAAGAGGAAGCACTCGATGCAATTGAAAAATTTTTAGTATGTGAATAATTCTGGTTAGGAGGAATCGTTATGCAGGAGAAGAAGTTAAACAAGGCAGTTTCTGACGTGAAGCTGATGAAGACACCAGAGGTTAAGACAGAAGTAAAAAATGCGGTTAAAGATGCTACCAAAAAAGTAGAATCAAAAGTTGGGGTTGTTGCTGAAGCTGCAGCTAAGAAAGCAGAAGTTGTAGAAGAAAAGGCAAAAGAAGTTGCAAAGACAACAACAAAAGCTGTTGTGGAAAAAGCAGAACCGGTTGTAAAAAAAGCAGCTACAAAGGC
>DLQV01000291.1:2957-7782 GCA_002474415.1 Lachnospiraceae bacterium UBA7598 | reverse complement strand
GCAAAAGCGGTAAAGGCAAAGAAAGAAAAACAACCGGCAAAGACGGAAATTATTATCCAGTATCAGCAGAATGCTGCAAACCTTGTTGAACTTGAAGATAAGGTAAAGAAACAGTTTGTAGCAGAAGGACATCGTGCCGGATGCATCAAGACATTAAATATTTACGTAAAACCGGAAGAGTACAAGGCTTATTATGTAATCAATGACAAATTTTTCGGAAGTGTAGATCTCTTCTAAGAGTATTTTATTACCCATACATGACATAGGGCGACTGCGATGCAGCCGTCCTTTTTTGATGAGAAAAAAGGGTACAAAAAAAGAAACCAGATCGGTTTCTTTTGAAAGAGCGGGTGATGGGAATCNNAGCATAGTGTTCAGGTGCTGAATAAACAGTAACAATCAGTGAGCAATGCACACATGTGTCGTTTCCAATTATACCAATATGTTCTCTATGCAATTAAAAAGTGCCTAGTTCCGGAATCGAACCAGAGACACGAGGATTTTCAGTCCTCTGCTCTACCAACTGAGCTAACTAGGCATTGCAGTGGATTTCTTAATTGAAAATCTCACGCGGAACATTTAGTATTATATCCGAGTGAGACTTTCTTGTCAAGAAAAAAATCATTATTTTTGATTTTTTTGAATATCCTGTGTGTAACAACGTAGGATTTCCCCAACACTCCAGGCCTGGGCATAACATCCACGGCATGTATGAGGAGCGTCTCCGTCAAAAATTTCAGAAATGGAACCAATGCATCCTTCTTCGAAAAGATGTGTGCGTACCGGTGCGAGATATTGCAGTGCCTGCTTTTTTGCTTCCGGAGAGTGATGGTGAACTTTCAGGTAAGCGGTCAGAAATCCGCCCATCAGAAATCCCCATGCAGTTCCCTGATGATAGGCTGCATCTCTTTTTGGAAGAGAGCCGCAATAAATTCCATGATAGTCTTTATGGTCAGGAGAGAGCGAGCGGATGCCGGGACCTGCAAGCAGTTTTTCTTCGACGGTATTTACCACTTGCAGAGCCTGTTCTTTGGTCAACATGGTATGAGGGAGGCTGACGGCATAAATCTGGTTAGGGCGAATACTGGAGTCTTTGCTGTTTTCTTCAATGACATCATACAGACAACCATCCTGCGCGTTCCAGAATTCCTTTTGGAAGGAAATGGATACGCGCTCAGCCAGTTGCCGGTAAGTGGACGCATCGTCTCCAAAATGTTCAGCCAGTTCAGCGATTACACACAACGCGTTGTACCACAGCGCGTTGATTTCTACCGGCTTTCCGTGGCGTGGGGTCGCTACCCAGTCACCAACACGGACATCCATCCATGTCACCTGATCCAGACCACTTCCGGCATGAATCAGGGCGTCATCATCCATATAGATAGAAAAATCAGTGCCATGTGCATAGGCATGGATGATCTGACACAGAGCAGGGTAAATATGGTGTTGTATGTATGCATAATCGGATGGTTGTCCGGTAGCCTTTATATATGCATCCACTGCGTAAAAATACCATAGAGAGGCATCTGCGGTGTTATAGAGGGGTGCCTGCCCGTTGTCCGGAAACATATTGGGAACCATGCCGTGATGGATATACTGTGCAAAGGTAGAAAGAATCTCGCGGGCATCCGAATACCGCCGGGTAGCAAGTGTCAATCCGGAGAAGGCGATCATAGTATCCCTGCCCCAGTCTGTAAACCATGGGAGTCCCGCGAGAACGGTCATAAGTCCGGTAGAATCGCGTCGGACAAGAAACTGGTCTGCCGCTACGACAAGGGTATTGGCAAAAGCATCGTCTCCGTAGTCCGCCTGTCGTTTTAAAGAATCATAGTATTCCTGTACACGTGCAATTTCTTTTGCGGCAGTATCTTTCTGTGGCAGGCAGACGGTTGTGTCTTCCTGAATGGAATGGATGGTGCATAGCAGGGAAAACTGGATGCTGCTGTGCGCAGGAAGTGCAATCTGCAGATCATATGGACAGAAGTGTGTGTCGAGACCCGCTGTTTCATTGTCTACTTCTGTCTGGTACTGCATATTGATATCATACTGGTTATCCCGTGGAACCAGTGTGCCGGTACTGCAGCACAGATCAATACAAAGTTCCGGCGCAGCAGCAGGAATCAGTGTAAAACTGCTGTTGGAGTTCTCCTGACAGGTAAACTGCAGGCTGGAAACGACAGAAGATGTGCTGTGTTCCCGGAAATTCATCAGTGGAGTGATGGAGAGCGTAGCGGCTTCTCCCTGGTTGGTAATGTGATAGGAGATAGCCACTGTGTTTTCCATGCGGATCAGAGCCAGATGTTTATTCATCTGAATATCACCGGCGGTGTAGGAAAAGCAGACAGTTCCGTCACTGGAGAAGTCGGTTAAGAAACGCTGACCCTCTGTTCGGATGGTTTCCATGTCTTTTCCGGCATGCTGGGAAGTTTCCAGATCATAGGTGTTGGATCCCTGGATCAGTTTTTCATTGGTTTTGGAAAAAACCATATAACGGTCGACCGGGGGATGCAGGCTGGCAATCAGATATCCCTGATGTGTCCGATTGCAGGCTCCTGTGACGGAACCACCTGCATATCCGCCGATGCCATTGGTCATGACCCATTCACGCCGTATGTTTCTTTCAAAATCAGCAAGTTTTTCTGCTGGAATATGTATCATATTGCACCTCCGAAAATAAACGAAAATAATATCTTTTATTGTAAGCGCTGGAGGGGGAAAAATCCACTAAATTTATGAAAAAATTATTCTCTTGTGGAAAAAAAGAACAGGAAGGAGTATAATGAATATTACTACGAATGAAGGAGAGAGAGAATATTGGAAGTATATGTATTAGTACCGGTTCGTAAAACCACAGGTGCAAAAATTGTGGGGACGATCATGCTTGTGCTTGCAGTGGTAAGTCTGCTTGCTGCATGTCTGACCAGGGGAATCACGTTACCGATTGCTGTTGTATGTGGAATTGTATGGTTTGTCCTGATGGGAAATTCCAAAGAGTTTGAATATTCCTATTTTGATGGAGAAGTGCGTTTTGCAAAGGTTTTAAATAAGAACCGCAGAAAATCATTAGGAAGCTACTCCATGGATGATGTCATCCAGATTGCACCGGCTGGAGACCGCAGTGTTTCACAATACGAAAGAGAGGGAAATGTCAAGGTGATTGACTATACCTCCCATGATAAAGCCGCAGGATATTATGATATGATTCTGAAAAAGGAAGGCGATACGTTACTGATCAAATTTGAACCAGATGATAAATATCTGGAAGCTGTGGAGTATAAGTACAGACAAAAAGTGATTCGCAGAAGTACACAGGCGTAAGAAAAAGGGGTGCCGAGATCCGGCATCCCTTTCCTATGAATAATTGCGACTTAATTTTGCGTGTCATCCGATGGAGCATGGAGATAATGCATACGTGTGTCCGGGGTGAAAGCCGGTGTAGCCGCTTTGACCTGTGTATTTAGCAGCTTCAGGCAATTGGGACACAGAGTACCAAAGGAAATCGGTGCACCACAGCGCTGACAGCGCATACCGGAAATCGTGGATGCAGGGTTGGAATCCTGATATTCAATACGACCTTCCCGGATCCATTCTTTGACCTGCCGGAGGGGAATATGAAAATGCTCTGCAACTTCATATTCATTTACCGTATGGGCCCGTATATAGTCTCGCACATTCCGGAAAAGCTGTGCTTCCTGACAAGCGGGACATAGTGTTCCCTCATAATGTTTTGGAAGCGTGCGCCCACAAAATTCACAGTATTTATATTTATCGGAAGTATTTTTTTCAGTCAGCATAGTTGTCACTCTCCATTGCTTTTTTAATATTATAGCAACTGAACCATGTTTTTTCAATGTAAGAAAGGATAACAGATCTGTGGAATATCAATTACAAAAAGACAACCCTATTGCGGTATTTGATTCCGGAGTGGGAGGTATCAGTGTCCTGCGGGAACTGATCCGTATTATGCCGGAGGAAGATTTTATTTATTTCGGAGATTCCAAAAATGCACCTTATGGAATAAAAAAGAAAGAGGAAGTACGGGAACTTACGATTGGATGTGCCAGACAGCTTTTTGATCAGGGAGCCAAAGGCCTGGTAGTTGCCTGTAATACAGCAACCAGTGCAGCGGTACGAAAATTGCGGGAGATGTATCCGTATATTCCGATCGTTGGAATTGAACCGGCACTCAAACCGGCGGCACTCTGCATGGAACATCCGAGGGTACTTGTCATGGCAACACCGATGACGATTCATGAAGAAAAATTTCATGTGCTGATGGAAAAATATAGAGAAAAGGCAGAAATTCTGCCATTGCCATGTCCGGGACTGATGGATTTTATTGAACGGGGGGATCTAGACGGAGAGGATCTGCACAAATATCTGGAGGATCTGCTTTATTCTTATAGGAAGAATCATGTGGATGCAGCCGTACTTGGCTGTACACATTATCCGTTTGCAAGAAAACAGATTCAGCAGGTGCTCGGGGAAGACGTCAGAATTTTTGATGGTGGTGAGGGAACCGCGCGTGAGATGAAAAGAAGACTGCAGGAAAAAAATCTGCTTTGTAACCGCCAAAAGCGTGGACAGGTGGTTTTTGAAAACAGTCTGACCGATGACAGTAAAATCGAATTATGTAAGAAATTGTTAAATATATAAAATGTCTCTAAAATTTCTGGAGCATGATTTTAGAATTTGTTTTTGAAGTGGACATAATATGGACACAATTTTTGCATATACTAGATAATGTAAACGGAAATCATTCCTTTACATTATTCCCTTTTTATTTAATAAACATTTTCATAACTAAACTCCTCGAAGAGAAGCC
>DLQV01000291.1:1935-2850 GCA_002474415.1 Lachnospiraceae bacterium UBA7598 | reverse complement strand
GTGGGTGTATTCTTATGGAGAAAATATACAAAAAAAAGAAAAATGCAGATGGGAACTTTGTTAATTATTTGACGAATTAGCTGTTACTTTTTTGAGGGCTGAGGTGTAAAATAGACAGAGATTATAAGGAGGTACAAAAAAATGGGTAACATACCGCTTTGGCTGTGCATACCGTTTGCCGGCCTTTTATTATGTATCGCAATTTTCCCGCTGGTAAAAGGAGAATGGTGGGACAAAAATAAGGGCTGGGCGGTACTCATCTGGTCGCTTTTATTTATTATTCCGTTTGCTGTGAAATACGGCGCAGGCGAGACTGCAGAAACAGTTCTGGAATGTATTGTAAACGACTATCTTTCCTTTATTGTATTGCTGTTTGGTCTGTTTTGTGTTTCGGGAAACATTAACCTGGAAGGAGATTTTGTCGGATCACCGCGTATGAATACCGGACTTCTGGCGATCGGGACACTGCTTTCAAGCTGTATCGGTACGACCGGTGCCAGTATGCTTCTGGTACGGCCAATGATTCAGATGAATTCCTGGAGAAAAAACAAGAGTCATATTATGGTCTTTTTCATTTTCCTGATTTCCAATATGGGTGGATGTCTGACACCAATCGGTGATCCGCCACTTCTGATGGGATTTATGAGAGGCGTTCCTTTTACCTGGAGCTTACGTCTGTTCCCGGTACTGGTATTTAATATGGTAATTCTTTTGACGGTATTTTATTTTATCGATCGTCGTGCATACCGTAGAGATATTGCACTTGGCATGCGTCCGGATATTTCCAAGCCAACAACTACCTTTAAAGTCAATGGTCTGCATAATATCATTTTTATGATTATGATTGTGGCAGGTGTTGTGTTAAGCGGCGTTCTTCCGGGAATGAAGGCATTCCAGAATGCAGACGGAAGCGTG
>DLQV01000291.1:0-1895 GCA_002474415.1 Lachnospiraceae bacterium UBA7598 | reverse complement strand
ATTCCAATTTTCCGGAGTGTAAGACTGGCAGTGCCAACACTGATCGAGATCATTATCATTCTGGTTGCTGCATTTCTGTCATTTAAGACAACGAAAACAGAAGTGCGTACCAAGAACCATTTTACGTGGGGAGCGATCCAGGAAGTTGCGGTACTGTTTATCGGTATTTTCATTACCATGCAGCCGGCACTCATGATCTTAAAGAGCAAAGGTGCAGAGCTGGGACTGACAAAACCATTTGAGATGTTCTGGGCAACCGGTGCACTTTCCAGTTTCCTGGACAATACACCAACCTATCTGGTATTCCTTACAACGGCAGGAACGCTGGGAGCAACCAGTGGTATTGCGACAACTGTGGGAACCGTTGCGGTCAAGATGCTTATGGCAATCTCCTGTGGTGCAGTATTTATGGGAGCCAACACATACATCGGAAATGCACCAAACTTTATGGTGAAGTCCATTTCGGATGAAAACGGTATCAAGATGCCGTCATTCTTTGGCTTTATGTTATGTTCCCTGAAGTTTTTGATTCCGGTATTTATTATTGATACACTGGTATTCTTTTTATAGGAGGTAGAAGGCTATGGACAACAAAGAACAATGCAGAAAGCTGGCGAACCGCATCTATGAACTGGATGAAAAAGTGTATAAGACTTCCGGTTCCAGATTGGGAAAAACATTTACCGGGGAGAAAACACGTGTGCTGGATGATCTGACGATGCTTATTGTTTCAAATCCACAGGGACATCTGCTTCGAAGTGAATTGGCATTAATCGGAAACATGGCAAGAAGTATCCGGGATAAAGATGCGCGCCATGATCTTTTGGTTGAATACAATGATATTCTGGAAGAAATTGCAAATTTGCCGTTAAGCTTCGGATCGGTTGATATTGTGGACAAAGATCTGGCAGATATGAATTCCTCCATTTTGAGTAAGAATTTTTCTGAAAAAGATCATCTGGTCATCTGCATCAGCCGTTCACATGGAAGTGCAGGTACCGATATCGGATTTGCTCTGGCTGAGGCGCTGCACATCAATTATTATGATGAGTCTGTGCTGAATCAGATTCTTGATCGCAGGGATGCGAAAGAATTTGGCGCAGATGCAACGAAAGTCAGCGATTTTAAACGGTATCACGGTCTGTCAAAGAAGGATGCATCTTTCTTCCGGCAGAGTGCTTTGATCTGCGAGCTGGCAAAAGAGGAAGACATGATCGTTATGGGACGTGCTGCAGACGTCGTACTGACCGGACAGCATATTCCGCATATTAGTATCTATATTACCGCACCGTTTGCCATTCGTGTGCGTCATATGATGGAACTGAAGAATCTGGATCTGAAACAGGCGATCAATCTGGTTCGCAAGATGGATCACAAGCATCAGGACTACTATCATTCCTTTACCGGTCAGCGCTGGGGCGATGCAATGAATTATGATCTGTGTATCAACAGTGCATGCTATGGAATTGATGAGTCTGTAGAATTGATCGGACGTCTGATTAACCGGCAGGCGAAATTGGTACGTCGAAATAAAGATACCAAATAGTGTAAAAAATTAACATTTGGGGGAGCTGTTTTAGATATAAGGTTTCTCGATGCGACGAATTTGCGGTGTACATGTTTTTGCTCCGGTTTTTCTGCAAGTCAGCTCCGGCATTAATTTCAGGAAAGTTTTAACAATTCTACTAAGTTGTGCCATTATCGTTACATGATGGAACTCCGGAGCAAGTTGCAGAAAAGACCTTCACAAAACAGTACACGCGTCAAATTCTGAGGATTGGGAAAACGATATGTAAAAAGGATTTGATGATAACCCTGGTATCTATAAATGAAAAATTAAAGTCTTAGGTGACGTTTTCTTAAAATTTTGATGTTTGAAATCAGGAAATGTCACC
>DLQV01000094.1:6208-6400 GCA_002474415.1 Lachnospiraceae bacterium UBA7598 | reverse complement strand
CAAGCACTTCCACCGCGTCATGCGTGAACTCCTGCTTTACTCCAAGCGGCAACACGATCAACGCACGACCGCCGCTGTGTTCTGCTGCCAAGTGGCAAAACTCAATCTCCTGCACGGTTTTTCCGAGTCCAAAACTTTCAAACAATGCACGCCTGCCGCCTTTCAGCGCCCACACCACAGCATCCCTCTGGT
>DLQV01000094.1:1648-6176 GCA_002474415.1 Lachnospiraceae bacterium UBA7598 | reverse complement strand
GCATCCCTCTGGTGTGGCTTTAATACCTTATTGACTTTTTCCAAATCCACACTGAATCCGCTTTCCATCGCAAGTTCAATCTTTGTTTCTAAAAATTCTTTGTATGTCACTTTTTTTAAGGAGACCGCATATGCATCACTCTGGCCAGAGTCCCGGCTCCTTTCTTTACTTTCTTTTAATTACATCATGAATAATATCTGCAAGAAGCTTAGATAACGTTCCTATAATCAACTGATATAAAAATTCCATAGGTAGCACCTCCTTCATCTTTTATTCGAGCTCTACCATAAATATGAAATTACATTTTTTCACACAAATTAAACATTCTTAAAATGTCATATATCAGTATAAATTCTCGTTTACATAAAATCCTCTAAACTCATCTGTCCCTTGCAATTACCACCAATAGTTGTCGGATCCCAGCCAACTCCAATGTAGTCCAGAACCTTCGCCCATCCATAGTCGTTCCCTTCCTTATCCTTGCACATGTGGAACATCAGATAATCCCACTCTTTCGGGTTGCTCTCATACAACAGATCAAACCGGTGTGGCCGTTTCTCCATGTGGATTCCAAAACCACACATACTACATCCGGTACGCTGCGCCTTTGTTGTATACAATGTACCGTCCGGCTTTTTCTCAATGGTGCCGTAAATCTCCGGTATCAGCGACTCCGGCATCTGGAAGCATTCTATTATTCTCCCTGCTTCAATTCCAGCAGCACGATACTTCTCTTTTAATCCATTCTTCCAGAGATCATCCATCTCCAAGGCAAGCATTAAAATGTCTTGCCGGTGAAATATTGCAAACGGCGCTGATCTGATCGTGGATGCCCCGAAGTAATTGCAGCCATTCATCCGCAGGCTCTTGGCACGTCTGCCGCCCTCGGATGCCATCAGTCCTAAATAAGGCACGCTGTTATGTTCCTTGCCCCAATCGTCGCAGTTCTTTTCCTTAAGGTAATAGCAACATTTCGCCGATACCAGAAAATCCGGTTTCTGGAAATCACACCCCTCGGTTTCATTTTCATATCCGCCGAACAGCTTCAACCACCGCTGATTAAGCTGCATCTTCGAATTTTTCTGCCAGCCGCCGTATTCCCCGGTCTCTCCCGTTATGATCGCATGTCTGACTGTCTTATTCTTTTCCGTTGGATTCTGCAACAACTCGATTTTCCCGGCGATTTCCTTGGATATAACCGGGAACCCGAATTCCTGTATGACTTTCGGTTTCGTCCATCTGGTCCCATCATCCCGCATGAGCGGCGGTACATTTATAATACCGATTGCCTTATGTACTCTCTGAATACTTGCATCTTCCAAGGTGGATGCCGATACTCCCGGAACATCAATCCCACACACTTCATGGAGAAATATGTATAAAATAATGCTATCCAGACCACCTACAGATACATGGCAGTTCAAACCACGCTTGTCGCACTCTTCTCGGAATTCTTTGGCTCTGATCTGCGCATATTTGCGCTTGAAAGTATAATCCTGCTTTTCTTTCTGCATGAATGAAGCGATCTTTTCATAAGCACCCAGCCGCTTCATTCTATCTTTTACTGATTCCATTTGTTTTTTGGAGTAAAGACGTCTTTTACGCTGGCCAGCAAACCTCTTACTCCTTTCGACTTATTTTTTCTTTTTCCTTTTCTTCTTAAACTTAAAAACATCGTTCTTCTGACGACTTACCATGCTACGGTACCCGTTCATCTTACTTGCCCTGCTCTTTCCCATCTATTCCACCACCTTTCACGATTTCAATCGCATCTGCAAGTTCAACAACTGGAATTGTTCCAAGTTGTTCCGCTTCATCCGCATTACTGTATGTTTCCAATTGCTTCACAACCTTGTCCGGATCGTAGGCGGTCGGGATCTCTGCAATAAGACGTTCCAATTTCTTTCTGTCTTGGTGTTTTATGGCGTGTTCAAATGCCAGATCATGCTCTGCAAAGTAATCAGTCAGTATTTCCGCATCAATTAACCTCATCGTTCGTCCTCCTGTTCCATGCTTCTACAAATTCGCCCCAGTCATATGTACCAGTGCAAAACTCTAAACCACACTTGCAATGGATGTTAATAGGATCACCGCCACTGTCCGGATCTATGAATGTCGGACGCCAATCCTTGCTTGGATCGTACACATCTTTTTCAATATCTATGCTGTGTCCGCAGAACGGGCATGGCTTAATTTCTTCGCTCATTGTTCTCCTTTCCTTTGTCGCTCAAACAAAGATGTACACATAGTGCCACATTACCCAAAACAATCAAGATTCCTGTTAATGCGCTTGGAATGTTTTCCATGCATGTGCATATATAAACAAGCATCATGTAGATCATAAGTTCAAGATATGTCATTCTTCACTGTTTCCTTTCTCATCCAACGCATTGTACATCTGCAAATATGTTTCAAAATCGTTCGGGTTCATTTTATCCGAAAGGAAATCCAAGAAATCCTTATTCCGCAAGCATTCTTCCGGTGTTCCGATTGCACGGTACTGCTGCACCTCTTCCAACCATTTTGCAAGCTGTTCATGCTCCTGCGCACACAATTCGCATTCTGATATTATCTCTGGTGCCAGATTGGCACTCTTGCTTTTTCGCTTTTCCTCTGCAACCTCTCTTGCGTGTGATATAGCTTCATCAATCGTCATGGCTACCCTCCAACAGTTCCGGATTGTCAAATACATTTCCGACGATCTCCATCTCGTATCCTCTAAAGCAATCAAAATTCCATTTAGCACCAATAGGCAATTTTTCCGATTTAACGCACACCCATGTATAACGGTCGTCTTGCCAAAATGCTTTGTAGAGATTGCCTTTATCATTTTTAATAATGTCATTCTCCCATATCAGTTTGCCGTTCTTATCAACTGATCCAGTGCATTGGCAGATGGTGGATGGGTCTACTTCATATCTGGACATTCCGCCATTTGACATCCAAGTAATAATGCAGTCAGTTTCCTTTTCTGAATAGGTTACGACACGTTTGCCTTTTAACCATTTGCAATAGTACCCTTCCACCCATTCACCGTTATCAATCCTCTTTGCTCGGAATAAAAATCTATTTTCCATCTTTCACCTCATCTAATCCATCTAATGCATAACAGCCACTTAAACCTTTCAGTTTTACAACTACGGTTCCGCATACACTATACGGCTCACTTGTAACTTCAAAAACCTTGCCTTTGTTTTTCTCTGACACATAATATTTGTCATTCATTACTACTTTCTTTCCTTTAATCATCAGCATCCTCCATTTCTTTCAGCTTGGCTTCAGCTTCATCTCTGGTAAGGAAAATTACTTCTCCAAAACGATGTGCAAATGTAAAATCATAGTTTTCAAACCATATTTTTGTTGCGAAAAACGTTTCCAACATCTCAGTTTCGATTTTCAATACCTTATGCTCTGAAATCTTTTTACTTGCCTTATTGATTCTATAAACGGTATCTCCCACCTTGCATGGCAACCGCAGAAGCAATCCCTGTTCCTCGGCCTGCTCCCTGTTTGCAAGTCTTTCTGCAATCTCTTCCAAATCCTTGTATCTTTCATTCTCCGCAAGCTGTGTAATGGTCATTCCCTCATCATCCGGCAAATCTTTCTGGTGGAATAAAACTTTTCCATCTTCTGCCACATATGTAAGTCTCTCCATGCTATCCCTCGCTTTCTGTCTTAAGCCATTTAAGTAAGTTTCCATAACTGTCGTGTATTTCCTCTTCTTTTTCCGCATCTAGGTTGTAGATTGACTTGTATGGTTCCCCGTTTTCTTCAAACTCGCACATATTGGTAAGCCATTCTGCCAGTTCCTCATCCGTCATGCTCCGAATTCGATCAGCATTGGTCTGTGGCTTTTCCGCTTCAAAGCCCTGTATTGTTGAAACTTCGGCAAATGCCCAGATAAGTTCTGCGTAATACTTAAGCATATTGTCACGGTCAAAATTATGCTTATCAGAAAATAAGCAGATTTCCTTTATCGTTTTGTTTACGATAACTGCCATATCTTCGGATTCCGCTTCGGTCAAACCATCCACATATTTTTCAATTTCAGCCATTCTCTATACCTCCAAATCACACACAAACTTAATCTCATCAGCCAGACTCCGAGCGATCATCGGCACGGTCAGCTGGAATTTCTTGTAATTAGCCAATGTGTCGATGTAGTCAATAAACTTGTCTATGAACTGCTGTAACTGCTTCACAGACAGCTTAAATTCCTTTTTCAGTGTGATGAGTGTGAATGACAGATAGTTACACATCGAAGCGCATGTGATCCGGTATGCCTCACGTTCGATACACCGTCCTTTCTGCGCGTACAGAATCATCAACTGCCGCTGCGGTACTCTTTTCACGCACTCATCAACATCAATTCCGTACTTGTCTTTCAGCACAACGCCTACATGTGCACCATTAGCCCCACCGTCAGCCGCTGTTTCCAAACACTTTTTCATTTCTTCCTGCAACCGGATAATTCTTGTTTGCCCGAACCCGAACAAATCTCGCAAAACAATATACCCGATCACAACGC
>DLQV01000094.1:0-1624 GCA_002474415.1 Lachnospiraceae bacterium UBA7598 | reverse complement strand
CGACTTGGCAACAACCCGGTCAGCATTGCATTTTTCAAAGTCATTCCTGCCGATGATCTTCGTGTCCTGCTTTGTAAAAAATGCGTTCTTCTTGCTTTTTCTTTTCAATACATTGCTCATTTTCTTTCCTTTCCGGCGTTCCGCCCCTTTATGCAGGTATTCCAAAATCTGCAACTCGGATCACAGACTTTCGCCTTGTCCCCATAACTGCAAGTTCTGCCACTGCCGTAGTAAGTAGGCTCTGCCTTAAATTTCTTGTACGCTTTCGGGTCCCGGTGTTCCGGCTTGGAATCCTCATAACCTTGGATCTGCCCGATCAGCTTTATATTTTCACGCTCCAGGCGTTTGTCTTTGTTGCTTTTATGTATTTCTCTCACCCCTTTGGGTAGTGGGGCGATTGCCGCCCCGGTGTTGGCAAGTTAAGATCATGGCCTGTGATAACTATAATTCCGCACTTGCAAGAGTTTCTTTTCCCTTACGGGCGGTGTTTCAACCGTTCAACAGTTTCTGCAGCATATCTTCCTGGTGCTGCTCTGCGATATGGTCCCGCACACTTTCTTCCGGAAAAGCAATCTGGTACGTCCGCTCCTTTATCCGGTTCGTGATCCGATCATCATACTGCAAGGTTTCAAGCGATTCATTGCTTGTAAAGATCGTAACCCGCTTGTTGATATACCGCTCGTTTACGATCTGGTACAGCTTGTCGTTGATCCATGCCGCCGGTGCTTCCACTCCGAAATCATCGATGACCAGAATATCTGTCGTGGAGAGTGCATCCAGAAGCTGGCTCTCATTCCCGACGGTATCCCGCCGCCATGTATTCTTGATTTCTTGCAGGATTGTTAAGGACACTGCGAACTTGACCGCATAGCTTTTCATCAACTCATTTGCTATTCCAGCGGCAATCCGGGTTTTCCCACTTCCTTTCGTCCGGGACCAGATATAAAGCCCCATCCCCTGCTCCTTCTGGTGTTCAAAATCACCGAGATAGGCTTTTACGATCCGGCAGGCATCCGCCACTTTCTTTTTACTGTCTGGCTGCCGGTAAACATCCGTCCGGAATGTTTTCAGGTCCATTTCCCGGAATGCTTCCGGGATATCTGCAAAGTGTAAACGCCGCAGCATAATCGCGCGTTCCCTGCACTTACATGGCTTTGCTGTTTCAACGCCGTCCTTTTCCGTTAAGATCCACTCACTACCGTGGCAGATCGGGCAAACATTAGTCGAACCCTTCGAATTCTCCGGAGCATCCTCTTTCTTCGAGTAGCTCGTTGAGCGACTTCTCATGCGTTCTAGCATCTCGTTTATCATTTTTTTCGTCTGTTGGTCCATCGTCAGCCCCTTTCACGTAAGTCATAAACAGGTTTTCTTTCAAAAAATTTTCCGGATTCTTGATATACCGAACCGGTGTCTTTTTCTTCCGGCAGGCCACCGCATAATTCTGTGCCGCTGTAATCAGATCATCTTCCGGTACCCCAGCAGCTACCGCATTGCAATATTCCGTTTCCGGCAGGTAACCGGTACAGGCTTTCGGGTAGGCAGCAGCAAAATCAGCAAACCGTTCTACGGGGGATATAGGGGGTGTATTTCTTTCCTTCTTTCCTTCTTTCTTTCTTTCTTTCTT
>DLQV01000215.1 GCA_002474415.1 Lachnospiraceae bacterium UBA7598 | reverse complement strand
CCCACTCCTGCAAAAGCAAGATTAGGCGTGGCGAGGACTGATTGTTATTCATGAAAACACTCAGAGGCTTTGCTATAATCAGTATGTTATTTGATTTTAGCTTTATATTCATTATACTGTTCTTCAGTGATGTCGGCGGTCTTTAAGGCGGATTCCAAGTCAAAACCCATATCTGCAACTAATCTGTCAACAACAGCAACTGCTTTTTTTATACTGCCTTCCTCAATGCCTTTTTTAAAGCCTCTTCTCTCAGAATTTGTAAGGGCAGAACGTTCATCCATAATTGCTTTCTCACGCATTTCGGCTTCGTATCTTGTCTTTTCATCAGCACTCATTTCTCTGATGGTGAAAATGATGTCGTGAATATCTTTTACATTTGTTGTAGACTCAATCATTTCAAGATCGCCCTCCGTTTCTGCATTAATTAAATCAAGCCAAACTTCCACTGGTTTGTTCTTTCTGGCGTTTTTAAGCTTTTTCAGTTCAAAGAATACAATCGAAAACTTATCTGTCAACGTGCTATATCTGGATTCTTCCAGAATTTTATATGATGAATAGTATTCTTCGCAGTCAAACAGGTTGAAATTCAAGATGTTAATGCAGATTGTTTTTTCTGCATCTCCATACGATTCCGTTACTTTTAGCTGTTCAGAATATAGTTTTGACCAGTAGTACAGCGTCCTTTCGGCATAGTCTTCTTCAAAGTGAACCTGCAGTTCGATGTTAATAATCTCATTGTTTACTCTTATTTTAAAATCAAGGCGTGAGAATTTCTGGTTCAGATAGTCAGGTGCAATTTCCGTATTTAATATTTCAATGCTTTTTATGGATTCAAGGGGGATATCAAGAAGATTTGCTACAAGGTTAGCAAGCCAGTTCTTATGTTCTTCTGTTCCGAAGACCCGCTTAAATATCAAGTCGAGCTTTAGTTTTACTATTTTTGTTTCCTTATCCATTGTATTGCTCCTTGTTGTTATCTATAACTTGTCTATGAAATCCAGTTTTGTTTATCTATGATTATTATATCATAAGCCTACTCAAAAATCAACCGTACTTTCTTATGTTTTTCAATCATGCACATGATTACATCAAGCTCGAGATTGCATCGTCATTATAATACTATTTTCATCCAAAAAGCAAGCCGTTGGAAAACTGTTTTCCAAACACAAAAATCCCCGCCACTTTCCCCACTCCTGCAAAAGCAAGACCAAGCGTGGCGGGGACTTTTTGATTCAGCTTTGTTCCATCAAGCCATACATTCCAACGCAACAAACATCATCGAGTTTGAACATCACACAAGCCATCCACCGAACCGCATTTCATTCCTCATTCCCAGAATGCGATCATTTGTTCGATGCTGTATGCGATTTCCGGATATTCATAGTGGAACTCGGTGTAGCGGAACATCTGGTTGACACACTGCAGTCCGCTGACCACAAGCGCCCATACCATCGCAAAACAGAGCAGCCCCTTGATAATTTTCTGAACCAGAGCATTGTCTGTCTTTTGGTATAAGAAGAAAATAATTGCAAATGCACCCAATACTGCCTCCCAGGAGAAGTCCAGCATATACCGCACGGCATAGCCGCTTTCCCAGACAGACGCAATGATGATGAGCGGCATCAGAACACAGGGAAGACCGATGTAAGCCAGAGACTGTGCTTTTGCAGTGCGGTTGGGGAGCTGTTTCCATGCTTTCCCGGCAAGCAAATATGCAAATACCGGCAGCGCCAGGGTGAACAGACCCGATGTATTCGCCGTGGATAAAAAGTCGTTGTGGAAAAAGCCGTTGACATTCATATCCTGGAATTCAGCGTGAATGAACGGGTATTTTGCGGAGAAGACCGGAATATTGAACAGGTAGTTATAAAGCGCCTCCCAGACAAATCCCGTGTGATACTGGGACTTTGTGAAGTCGTTGATGGTAAGAGAGTACTGGATGCCAAAGTCGAAAGGCGATCCGAACCGGGCGTAGTTATACCACATCTGTACGCCTGCCAGACAGAGCATCGGAAGGAAAGCGCAGACGAGATACCGAACCCCGTTCTTTGCAAATGTCTGTCCCTGTGCCAGCTCGTGTCCCTTTCGAAATCGGAACGCTGCCATGAGCAGGAATACCGCTGCGCAGACGCAGTAAACGGCTAACGTCGGCCGGCAGAGTACCGAAAGCGCCAACAGGAAAGAGGCGACTGCCGTTCGCCAGAAAGAGATTTTTCCGGACCCAATGACGTTGGAGCGGATCAGGAAGAATGCGCCCCAGGTGAGACAAGCAAACCCTGCAGAAATAGCAGCCTCATAGAAATTTGGTCTGCCGACGCTGAACCAGATGCCGCTGATAATTTGCAGCAGGAGCAGGCAGGTCAATGCGATTCCGGTGGGCAGTTTCGGAAACCACTTTTTCAGGAATGCAAAAAAGACCATGGACAGCCCAGCCATGCCGATCCAGGAGAACAGCAGGACTGCTACCGTGCTGGAAAAATAGTACCCTGTAATCAGGTGATACGGCAAAAACAGCAAAACGACTGGTGCAATGCCGTAGTAGGAATAATAGTGATGGTTATAATAGACGTGATCCCAGAGGACATAAGCGTCACTGGATTCTCTGGCATTTTTGTCATATGGATTTTCCAGTGCATTCAGCTCGGCAGACGGCTCTTCCAGCAGGTGGACCTGCTTGTTTTCAAAGGCATCCACCAGTTCCTGTGTCATCTGGTTTCCCTCTGTCAGCTGAAATTCATGTGACCAGCCGGCATCGCCGAGCTTGTATCCCATGGAGAAGAATACGATGAGACAAAAGCCCACTGTAATTATAATTGCCGCATTGCGGGAGAATTTGCGGTTTTCGCCGAATCCCTTTTGCAGAACCGGGGCATTCATCACAGCATAAATAAAAATCGGGATCAGCAGCAGGAGCAGGACACGTGGAATGGAAATGTCAATGGGCATTGTTTGATTCAGCGTCACACTGTTCAGCGTGATTGTGGCATTATTGATCGGCGTGAGCTTGATCCGCATGGCTTCGACTGCTCCGGAAAAGTTACAGGCGGTGAAATCCGATTTTGCCCGCTTGCTTACCAGATTTTTCTGCACGATGTCATAGCGGTAGTCCTTCGACTGGGTCGCATCGGTAATATCCACCTTCAGAAGTGCCTCTTTTCCGCCGGCAGCAAAGGATACGTCCGTGTCAATGGTTCCGACCTCCTGCTGGATTCCTGTAAAGGTCAGCACCATTTCGGTTTCGCCGGAAACCGTGATCGTGCCGTCATCGTTTCGAGTCCCGTTGCCCTCCAGCAGCGCATCGGAAAGCGTCAGCTCGGATTTGGGATAATCCCCGAAACAAAGCCGATAGGTGGGTGCCTGGAACAGTGTCAATTCCAGTACCAGGACGACAAGAACTGCCTTCGCAGAGAATTTCAGCACGGAGGAAGGATGCTTTTTGTGCTGTACGCACAGCAGCCATTCCAAAAGGACAAACAGTGCCATGAAGAAATATGCACTGTGAAACGCCCCGAAATCAACGAGCGAAAAGATGTCCAGATAAGCCGGGATAAGCAATGCACCGGCGATGCAGCGTGAAACGATCCGCAACACCTTTTCCAGCTGCGGATATTTCTCCTGCTTTTGCAGAATTTCTTTCAGAAAACACGCCGAAGCGAAAACAGCGCATAGAAATGCAATCAGAAATAGAATCATTGTGATACCGCCTTCTTAAAAAAATCTTTTTGTTTTGATGTTCCGGCAGTGTCTCTATGTACTTTCCAGATTTTTTTCAAAACACACTCCGCCCAGAAATATTCCGTGCATGATCGGTCACCCCTCTTTTTCTTTAGTACCTAAATTGTCGTAAAATCTCATTGCCGTACCTATTATAGCACAATATCGGTAAAAAGGCAACCATGATATTGGAAGAATAAAACAAAAGAACCCAAAAGCGTCATGCTTTTCGGGTTCTCTGTTGATACGTCTGTGATGGTGCTTTATACAACGGCTTCAATCACAGTTTTGCCGTTTATGACTGCGGTTTTCAGTCCGGTTTTTTTGTTTTTGTTGAAATTAAAGCTCAGCAGATAACCTTTCTCAAGGTGATATTCTTCAAGATATTCCGCTATCTGTTTTTCGCCTTTTGTGTTGTATTCGTCTCCGTGCCAAATTTTCAATTCAATGACATACTGCTGACCAAAGTAATCGATGATCATATCCGTTCGTTTTTGGTCACGAGTTTGTGCCTCAATATAATAATTTCCCGTACCATTGATAATCGGTCTGAGATACAGCATAAACAGCTTTCTGCCCTCTGCTTCTTTGAATTCATCCGGTTGATTTCCGTACACATCATTGAAGTGCTGAATGAATTTTTCCAGGATTTTTTCCATATTGAGTGTTTTTCCCATAATGAACTGACTCTTATCGTTCATCCCCTCAGCATACATTTTGCTGTTTGTCGCTTCCTGGGAGATAAACCAGTTGTAAAGTCTGGTTTCAAAAATACGATTTGCAACGGAAACACAGTCATCCCTGCTTGTGACGAATCCATACATTGCGGCGTTTTCGATGACGGCGTTATCAATGTTAAAAGAGATTTTCTGCCCCAAAAACAATATTTTGTACAGTAGGTCTCTGAGGCCTTCATCATCTTCGATTTTGTTGATCAAAGAGTCCACAAGCGGATTTTTTTCCTTTACCAGACGCTTTACTGCGTTTTCAAATGCTGCATGATTCCAACTCCCATTTTCGTCCATATATTTGCAGATGGATGAAACCAGAACAGGGTATCCAGAGGTGTAATCATAGATCTGCTGCGCTGTGTTCAGAATGTCCATTCCAGTATGGTGATCGTTTTCATATTCTTTCAGCATGCTCAAAATATCATCTGTTGAAAAGCTCATGTCAACATCAAACGAGGATGCAATATTCCAGGGACTGTTGTGCTTATGCTCTGTGTCAGAACGTATTTTCTGGCGCAGATTTCGGATATCGTGAACACCTGCCAGAATAACAGACTGGAATGTCGGACGTTTCTCTCTGGTAAGGTAGTAGCCCCGAAGCTGAGCCAGAAAGTCCAGAAATACCTGGTTATTGCTTGCACTATCAACTTCGTCTATGATAAGTACAATGGGCTTTCGTGAGATCTCGCACCATCTGCTGAAAACCTTAAATAAATAATTCAGCCTGGTATGCACTTCGTTCCCAGTGATGATGCTTTCGAGCCTTTCCCGAATTTCTTCCGGAAAATCGGAGACATCTAATTTCAGATCTAACAATTCCTGAGCGAGTGAAATGACAAAGGTTCGTGCGTTTTCAAAATCATCGGAATCCAAAAACTGAAAGTCGAGACTTAACACCAAATAGTCCTCTTTCAATTTGTTTGCCAGGGCATTTAATATTGTCGTTTTTCCGTACTGTCTGCCCTTGTTGATTGCAAAATAAAGCTCGTTGTCCACCATCTTCTTGATGCGAGCCAGTCGGCTATTCAGATTTACCATATAATGCTTTTCCGGATTACAGCAGCCAGTTATGTTAAAACAGCGTGTCATGATATCTCACCTCAATTTCAGGATGGAACGATTCTCTGTTTTTATTATATCATGAAACAAAGAGAAAATCAACTGAAATCCAAATATGACAACAAAGGAACGCTTTCATTTTCTTCCTTCGAAGTGCTTAAAAGCTTTTTTCTGATTGTGCTGTTGCTTGCCTTGACAATCTATCTTTTCAAAAGGAAATCAATCACATTTATGATTTTGATTCCATCTTCATCCATCGGCATTTCATCCATTGTGATGATATACTTCGGATAGTTATCACGAATCCGCTTTAATGGAGTAATTTCTCTGTCGAATGTATCTTCACTCATAACAGTAGCAGAAACCTGATAGCATGCTGTCTCTCCGCTGCGTTCTGCAACAAAGTCTACTTCCAGGTCACCCACTTGTCACAACTTTAATGATCTGTTGATTCTGCAGCTTTTTGATTTTATCCATGTAGATCTTACGTTCTACCATACAATCACCCACTTTTTATAGTACACCATAAAAAGGTAACCGCCAACCACACCCT
>DLQV01000106.1:875-4204 GCA_002474415.1 Lachnospiraceae bacterium UBA7598 | reverse complement strand
CGTCTAGTCCACTAAAAAAGGCAGTCAGAAGGTGGATGCACTTCACTTGCCCCGGCAAATTTAATACTAAGTTATCAAGAGATAGCCATTCCTGAACTTTACAAGAGAGCAGGATGGCTATTTCTTAGTTAGAATTCGATAATATAGTTATATCCACCATTCAGGTGTTAAATCTCCGAGAGTTACGATCTTTTCATTTTCATAATCCATCATTACCTCAATTTTTTTATATTCTTCTGGCATTAACTGTGTCATAAATTCCCGACACGCACCGCATGGGGGAATGGCTTTACCATCTCTATTAATGGCAATAACGCGCTTAATTGCATCTTCCCCATTGGTAATCATATTGAAAATAGCATTACGTTCAGCACATATGCCCAATGTACACGATGTATCTACGCAAACTCCGACATATATTTTTCCGGATACAGATTCTATTGCTGCGGAAACTCCACCTGCCCCAATAATTTTAGAAATATCTCGTGGTTTTAATACCTGTTTTGCTGCGTCATATAATTCTTTCCATTTATCATTCATGGAATTCATCTCCTTTATAACTTCTAATTTCGTAAACTGTTTTTTATTGTATCATATTTAGTGGAAAAATTGTGATAAAAGTGATAGCATGATAGCATAGAAAATAACCGAAGATAAAGGAGAAGAAATGTTTCGACTGGTAGCAGATATTACAGAATTAAATATTGATCAGGTAAAGCTTCCGAAGATTCCGGGACTGGGTATGCTTATGAAGCTTCCGAATAAACAAAAAATTTCCATGATTGTCAGTGTTTTGAATTCGCAGAAAGGTCAGTTCCTTCCAAAATGGCAGGAGGCAGTGAATCAGAAGTGGGGGCAGTTGCAGCTTTTGGATTATCAGGTGGAACAGCCGGGGGACGGAAGCTGTCTGGCGCGCATCCGGATCGATGTGGGAAATGCGGATTACGATAAAGCGATTGATTCAGTCATTCCGCATGTGTTTCAGGAAAAGGATGCCCATACGGTGCTCGGCGAGGATTATGCCGGATCTGGAAACCTGCAGGAAGTGATGCAATTTATGCACAATGCACCGACGGCGGCAAAGAAGGAATTTTACATTGTAAAGACATTAAGCGTGGAAAAGGAAACAATTGCAAGAAACTTTGAAAACGGTGCGGCTTCCCAGGGAGCGGTACTCCGGATCGGAAGTCTGCGTTTTTTCCTGAAACAATCCTAAAAAGGCAAAGGAACAAAAGATGTTAGGAAATACAAAAGGTAAACTGATTAATCAGTATGTGCCGGATTATGTACTCTATGATCTTGAGACAACCGGTACTTCGAGTAAATATGACGAGGTTATTGAAATTTCGGCTGTCAAAGTAAAAAACGGCGTGGTTACAGAAGAGTTCAGTCAGCTTGTGAATCCGGGCAGACCGATTCCCTATGCGGCAAGTGCGGTTAATCATATCACGGATGATATGGTGGCATTTGCGCCGACGTTTGATTCTGTATTGCAGCAGTTTCTTGTTTTTATCGGAGATGAGGTGCTGGTAGGACACAATATCAACAGTTTTGATATGAAATTTTTGTATCGTGACTGCGAGCGGTATTTCGGTCAGACACTAACCAACGACTATATTGACACCCTAAAACTGGCACGGCTCTGTCTGCCGGAACTGTCACATCATCGTCTGGGGGATCTGGCACAGTATTACGGGATTTCCACAGCCGGGGCACACCGTGCATTAAACGACTGCCGCATGAACCAGCAGGTTTTTGAAAAGCTGGCAAAGGAGCTGGATGGTACTACCGGGCGCAGGATTGAAATAAAAAATTGTCCGGTGTGTGGGCAGCCACTGAAAAAACGAAACGGAAGATTCGGGGAGTTCTGGGGATGTACGGGATTTCCAAAATGCAGATACACAGAAAATATATGATATATGGCGGAAAAACTGTGAGGAGGAGTGTATGAAGACAAGGGAAGAGGCGCTGGCATATGCATTGTCTTTTCCGAAAACCTATCAGGAAGCGCCGTTTCATGACAATAATTGGCAGCTTGTGCGGGTAGAGGGAAGCAAAAAGGCTTTTTTGTGGACCTATGAGAGGGAAGGATACATTAATTTAAATGTGAAAGCGGATCCGCAGTGGCGTGATTTCTGGAGAAGCACCTATGCATCTGTCATTCCGGGATGGCATCAGAATAAAGATCACTGGAATACCATTATTCTGGATGGTTCCGTTCCGGAACAGGAAATCCGTCGTATGATCGCGGAAAGCTATGATCTGGTTACGGACAGCCCGACCAGACGGATTTACGAAGCGGTTAAAAAGATTCCGCGCGGAAAAGTAGCGACATATGGACAGGTTGCGGAGATGGCCGGAAATAAAAAGATGGCACGGGCCGTTGGAAATGCATTGCATAAAAATCCTGATCCGGAGAAGATTCCCTGTTATCGTGTGGTGAATGCGAAGGGAGAATTAGCCGGAGAATTTGCGTTTGGTGGAGAAGGTGCGCAGGCAAAGCTGTTGCAGGCGGATGGAATTGCAGTTGTCGATGGACGTGTTGATTTAAAAATCTACGGTATGTAAGCCGCTGTTTTACTGCGTGGTCTGGGGCCTTTTGATTTTGGGATGGGGACGACGGATTTGCGGGGGGGGGGTTGTTTAGATATAAGGTTTCTCGATGCGACGGAAGAAGGGGGACATTCTCTTTCTACAGAAAAATTTATCGGAGAGATACCATAGAAGTCTCTATAGCAATAAAATTCATAGGAAAGATACCATAGGGTCTCTATAGCAATAAAATTCATGAAAAAGATACCATCGTGGTATCTATAGGTTGAAAATTTGACATTTAGATACCGGAAAGTCTCTATGGATCAAAAATTGCTTTTCCAGATACCACTTTTTTGAAAAAAGCGGTATCTGGAGAGGCAATTTTTCTATATAGGGGACATTTCTTTGTTTCAGACATTTAAAATTCTCCAAAATGTCACCTTAGACTTTCATTTTTTATCTATAGATACCGGGCCTTATCATCAAGTGATTTAACCGGATGTTTTTATATTTGTTTCAGCTCATGGAATTCACGTTTTTTTTCAAAGTATTTTTTAACGTAAATTCTGGTACTTTTATGTTTGTTTCACAGGCAGAATTTGCGGGCATCTTTCTTTTACATATAGTTTTTCCAACCAACAGGAAGAAGGGGTACATTTCTTTCGGAAGAATAAATTTATAACATGCTCTGGCACTCACAACTTATAGTGAATTGCGTAAACTGAGAAATTTTACTCTATGAACCCGAAACCAATGCCAGAGCTAGCTTGTAAATTTTTCTGTAGAAAGAGAAT
>DLQV01000106.1:0-846 GCA_002474415.1 Lachnospiraceae bacterium UBA7598 | reverse complement strand
AAACAATACCCCCCGCAAATCCGTCCCCTATGTCAAAATCAAAAGACAAAAGATCACGCAGTGAATCACCGATTTAGAAAAAATTAAGAAAATTGTTAGCAGACCAGCTTGACGAGTGCTAAAAATAATGCTATAACAAAACTGAAGCAAAGATATAAGTACGTCTTAGTGGAAAATGCTCTGACTGAGATGGAATGACAGGAAGTGCATTTTAGAAAGCAGTTCCTGTTTTTGTGATTGGTGAGGTGATAATTATGGCAGCAAAAAGAGATTTTTACGAAGTTTTGGGAATAGATAAAAATGCAGATGAGGCAACGATTAAAAAGGCATATCGAAAACTTGCCAAAGAATATCATCCGGATATGAATAAAGGAAATCCAAATGCGGAAAAGATCTTTCAGGAGGTAACGGAAGCTTACGAAGTGCTGGGAGATCCGAAAAAACGGAAATTGTATGATGAGTACGGTCCGATTTCACTGGAGGCAGGTTTTGATCCGGAGAAGATGAAACAGGCACAGTATGAGAATCCGTTTGGAAATGGAGGATTTTATCAGTCGTATTCTTCCGGAGGACCGGGCAGCGGATATCAGGAGTTCCATTTTGATGGTTCTTCTAATATGGATGATATTCTTGACGAATTGTTTGGCAAAAAAGGCGGATTCCACGGAACCGGAGGTTTTGCCGGAAGAAGCGGATTCAAAAGTACCGGAGGATTTGGCAGTGGTTTTGGCGGAGCACATGAGGAGAGAGGAAAAAATATCGAGACGGAAGTACCGATGAGTTTTGAAGAAGCGGTATTTGGCTGTGATAAAAGATTTACGCTTTCTTCTAGTGACGGAAAGAGCC
>DLQV01000002.1:2008-2805 GCA_002474415.1 Lachnospiraceae bacterium UBA7598 | reverse complement strand
AAACTGCGAAAAGTACAAAATCTGCTGCAAACCAAACAACAGCATTTTTTAGTGGTACAGGGAAACGGCTTTGTTCGCAAAATGGAGGTTGGTATGATTCGCTATATTGAGGTCCTCGGACATACGCTGACCTATCATACACCGCAAGGGGTTATCTCGTCCACCGGTTCCAGAAGCATCCGAGAGTTAGAAGAAGAACTGTATCCGAATGGATTTGCACGCTGCAATCAGTGTTATTTGGTGAATCTGAAATATGTGCAGTCTGTAGAAAAGGATACTGTCATTCTGCAAGGCGGAGAATGTCTGGGGATCAGCAGAAATCGGAAAAAGGCATTCATGCAGGCACTGCTTGCATATTGGGGAGGATAAACAGATGACATACGATATTACAAAAATTTTTACATTGGGTTCTTTGCAATGCAGCTTGATAACAGCACTTATATATATGATTCCGTTGAGGAAACGGGAGAAATTCCTGCTGCGATTTTTGAGCTGTGCCGTGATTTGCCTGCTGACAGCACCGTTCTTGCGAATGTATCAAACCATTACAACCACGTTCTTTTTGAATAGTTCTTCCACAATTTCCAGACTTTTCAGAACCTTGTTTGGTGTTGGCGGCGATTTAACACTGAACTTACTTTTGATTGGTGCTGTTGTTTTTATTTGCTGTCAACTCTCATGGCAGAAATCGCTGTATTGTAGTGTTTGTGCATATTTGACACAGGATATTGCATACACCATTTTTGTGTTGATTCTGCCAAGTGACGCCAATCGTGGTGCAAGACCTGTTCAAGCAG
>DLQV01000002.1:0-1967 GCA_002474415.1 Lachnospiraceae bacterium UBA7598 | reverse complement strand
GCTTTGGGTGGAACTGCTGCTGATGATTTTGGTGTATGGCAGTTTCTTTTTTCTGTTTGCAAGATCTCTGTCAAAAGACGGTGACTATCGTTTCCCGTGTGTTCGTTCTCTGCCGGCAATGCTGATCATTATCTATATTGGTAGAATGCTTGGGGCATACGCAAAAATGAGTTTTGATACACAAGGCAGTCAGATCTTTTCGTTTATGCTGGTTTATGATGTGCTTTTGTTTGCTACCCTGTTGGTAACGCAATTGCTCCTGAAAAGAGGTGCGGAATATCGAACCGCTGCCGCAATGGAGGAACAACTTCGTTTGACACAGAAACAGCAATATGAAGCATTTCGGGAAAACTTAGATGCGATCAATCACAAATGTCATGACTTGAAACATCTGGTCGCTGCATTAAAAAGTGAAACAGACAGCCAAAGAAAAGGTGAACTTCTTCAGGAACTGGAACAGGAGATCATGATTTACGATGCCCATATGCACACTGGAAATGATGTTCTGGACGCTCTGCTTGCCGAAGCATGGATGAATTGTCATCACAAAAAGGTACAGTGGACTTGCATGGCTGACGGAAGTGCGGTATCGTTTTTAGATCCAATCGATTTGTATACCATGCTTGGAAATGCACTGGATAATGCCATCGAATGTGCCGCAAAAATTTCCGACTCGCAAAAGCGTTTGATTAGCGTGAACATTTGGAAAAAGGAACGAATGGCATTTTTGAAAATTGAAAACTACTGTGAAACGATGCCGGTGTTTCAAAATGGTTTGCCGCTTACGACAAAGAAGAACGCCTCGGAACATGGTTATGGTATGCAGAGCATCCGAGATGTTGTAAAACGGTATGGCGGTGAATGGAGTGTACGGGCAGACGATCAGATTTTTATGGTAAACATTATGCTGCCGATTCCAATGAAAGTGGAATGTGCTGAGACCTTGTCAGATAAGCAATATTTGTAATCTAAAAACGCTTGGAGTCTGCTCGGATCACTGCGTTGGAGTGAGAACATTTTGCAAAAGACAGAATGAAATTTTTGCGGCATAAATTGAAAGCACAAAAAAGCAAGCTATGCTTTCTTGTTCGGCGGAGGCAAGGAGAATTGAACTCATTTCTTTCTGACCGTAACTAAGTGAAACCCATTAGCATCGTAACCCAGTTAAATCGATTCAGTGAAAACAATGAAAAAACTACGCAGTTTCGATGTGTCTAAAACTAATGAACTGATAAGAAGAATACTTGGACTGTTTTTGTGCTATTCTTATGTAGGATATACTGCAACTCCGTATGCAAATGTATTTATTCCTCCGAACATTGATGATTCAGAGCTTGGAAATGATTTGTTTCCGAAGGACTTTATTGTTTGCCTTCCAAAGCCAACTGGCTATGTTGGTGCTATGGAATTTTTCGGTGAAGATGATGAAAGTGAAATTATGCCATTGCGCAGAAGAATCACTACTGATTTGGAAGATTTTATAGATGTTAAGACTAAGCAGATTATTGCACCAATTCCAGAAGAACTTAAAGAAGCAATACTGAACTTTATTATTATCATAGCTGCACGAAATGTCAGAGGTCAAATTCTTGAGCCAAACTCTATGTTGATACATATTAACAGATTCGTTGATGTTCAGAGAGTGTTGAAATCAGCCATATCAAATTATTATGATGAGATTGCTTCGTACATAAACGGCGGAGATACTGAAATATTTGATATAATGCATGATATATGGGAAACAGACTTTGTTCCAACAACAAAGAAAATGCAGTGTGATTTTTCTTCATATATGGAAGACATTAAATGTTCTGATTGGTGCGACATAGAAACTGAAATTAGAAGATTAGTCAGCAATCATCAAATAAAAGTTATGGAGATAGATGGAAAAAGTGATGATGTACTATGTTATAAGGAGTACAAAGATGATAAGCGTCAACTTAATGTGTGCCTTTGTCAATAAAAAA
>DLQV01000136.1 GCA_002474415.1 Lachnospiraceae bacterium UBA7598 | reverse complement strand
TGATTCCGGTGTATTCTGCCCCACAACTGCGGGGTATCCAACGTCAGCATCTTATTTCCCTGATTTACTACCTTCGTCTCATCTTCTGTATTGGTAAAAAACAAAAAAAAAACACAACCTCTAATCCGTTTTTTCATGTTTTTTCCTCCCATGACCGATACACAGGAAAATCATGCCCACCAAGACAGAAGCTGTGATCATCATAAAATACACATTTGCATTAAAAACAGCAGGATCATCCAGTGGAAATCCTTTTGTCAGATCCAGATAGCGCAGTCCGTTTTCGGTATCCCGCAGCAGAAAGTTCAGCACATCGGTCACAAGCCCGGTCCACACCCCCGTCAGCATCGTAAGAACGCCCGCCTTGCTCCAGCGGTTCCAGTTTTTGCGGCAAAGCACAGCGGTCCAGCCCCAGACCAGAAGCATACTGTAGGTCGAAATGCCAAGTGCCACGCGCCAGTAGGTTGTATTTCCATGAACAAACCAGCCGCACACCGCTAAAAGCAGATACAGCCAGAGACTGTCCCACGCAACCGCAATCCATGCACGTTTTCCTTTCCACCTGCCGTCCGGCAAAAGTCCATGGATGACAACTGGCGCAAAACATACAGACAGTCCGAAAACAACCGCGGCTGCCGCAACGAAAAACCAGTTTCCATGTGTGTAAACACAGCAGGTAAACAACAGCAACAACAGCGATCCGGTAAAAGCAAGCACTGTATACATCGCCTTTTTTTCTACAACAAGCATTGGTACGAGCGTAACCGATGCCACAACAAGCAGCGATGTCAGCACGATAAAAAACCAGTCGAGCGCATGCCCGATGGCAAGATTGCAAATCAGGCAGACAATGACCGGGATCAAAAGGACTGCCGCTGTAATCCCCCCCGCCGTGATCATCTTTTTGCTTACTTTTTTCTCATGGGATAACACCACATGGTCGCACTCTTTTTCAAGTGTTTTTTCCACGCTGTCATCCTTTAACTCTTTTGCGATCTTTTCACAGGCTGCACATTCTTTTAAATGTTCTTCTACCATCTGTGCACTTGCGTTGCTGCAGATCCCGTCAGTATACAATGGCAGAAGATCCTGTATCACTTCACAGTTATATTTCATTTTTCCGCTCCTTTTTTAATGTCTCCTGTAATTTCAGTTTTCCCCGATGATAGGTTACGCGCGCCCAGTTCTCCGTCTTTCCAAAGATCTGTCCGATCTCGCGGAAAGAAAGTTCCCCGAACACCCGCAGCGAAAACACCTCTTTATAAGGTTCCGAAAGCTTATGCAGCGCCTGATGGATCTCTAAACTCTGCATCCGGTCTGTCACCTTGCGCTCAAGACAGATTCCGGCATCGGCAGTCTCCGGCATATTTTTATTTTCTGTTTTCTTCAGCCTTCGGAAATGATCCATGCACAGATTCTTTGCGATGGCACACAGCCAGGTACGCTCCCCCGACTTTCCCTGATAGGCTGCCGAGGAACGTATTGCCCGAAAAAACGTCTCCTGCGTCAGTTCCTCTGCCTCGCTGGCATCTTTCACCAGCGTCATCAGATAAGAATACACATCCATGTAATAGGCACGGTATAGCTTCTCTATGTAATTGGTATCCGGTGTTTTCACACATTCTCACCTCCTTTGCATTCATCGATTAGACGAAAACAGATCATTTTCGTTACAAACTTTTTTCATAAAAAATTCCCCCTATATTTTCTGCCTCTTAGCTGAGAAAATATAGGGGGAATCAATCTACGATTCCTTTATATCGCCTGATTCCGGTGTAGCCTGCCCCACACCTGTGGTGTATACAGCATCAGAACCTTATTTACCTGATTTACCACTTTCGGATTAACAAGAACATAGATCACACAGATACTTAGACAAATCAAAACAAACAGTGCAAACCAGCCCCAGTCTCCAAGATAATCATAAATTCCCGCAAACATCAAAACATCCCGCAGGATACGGTGTAACATATACACGGGCATCGTATTTTGTCCAATAACAGACAGACACGTTTTTCTCCGCGGAACAAAGAACATAATTGCCCACGAAATCAACAAAGCTGCAATCATAAGCCCCAAACGGACAAACGGACCTTCCCACATATCATCCAGCTCATAATAAGAAATGTTCTCATAGACCATGCCAAGCTCATCCTTTAACTTCGAACCAAATGCCAGAATTCCCGCACAGATTGCTGTGGCAGCCGGTACCACAATTTTCCGGTATGCTGGACGGAGTGCCCGCTCAAGCACTGGCTGTTCCATATAATATCCAAGATAAAAAAATGGACCAAACACTAAAATACGTGACATGCATAAAAAGTCACCAATATTTTTAAAATATCCGGCAATCAATGCCAATGCGACTGTCACAAGTAACACCGGCATTTCTTTGTATTTTCTTACCACAGGAATGGTAAGATACCACACGATCATAGCAAACAGATACCACGGTGCCCCACTCTGGGAAAAAAAGTCGATCTCCGAAAAATCCTCAAATCCACACAATGCATATACGATCTGGATCGCAATAACAAATACGATATACGCTTTGATCAGATATAAAATTTTTTTGAAATTATACTGCCCGTTTTTATATATCTTCTTTGCGAAATAACCTGATACAAATACAAAAAGCGGCATATGAAATACATAGATCAAGCGCTTTACCACCACGAGAACACTTTCTCCGTGGATAGGGAGCAAAAAATGCCCCAGCACGACTAAGAATATCAATACCGCTTTCAAATTATCAAAAAAATAATCTCTCTCTTTATTCATCCGACACATCCTCTATTACCGAGAATGTATTATAAAACTTTTGTCAGAAAAGTCAAGAACTATTGCGCCTTTTGTTGAAACATCCCGTAAAACACCGCATCCGTATGTTTACGAATTTCACCAAAATCATGATAA
>DLQV01000188.1 GCA_002474415.1 Lachnospiraceae bacterium UBA7598 | reverse complement strand
GACTGCGAAAGCTGATGCACAGCGTCAGATCCGGCGCGCAGTCAAAGAGCATAACCAGTGATAAAAACAACTGGCAGAATGGGGGCGTAACGGTTTCGACGGGGACAACGAAGCATGATAAGCGAGCAGAGATTGCTGCATCTCTTAAAACAGCGGCACGTTTAAAATTAAACGCTAAAAAGAACTTTACTGTAAGCTTTAACAAGAGCCTGCAGGTAGCTGCCTAAGTCAGCTACTGTCGCCCGCAGAAGTACCACGGTCTGCGCTGCGGCATCATTGCAGTGGTGAACGTTCCGGCGGCCTGTTCACACCGCAGGATCGGATTTGAACTACCGTTCTCAGCAGCCTGTTTACCGGCGGCTGAGAACGGGAATCAATGTAGATAAACTACGCTCGTAGAAAGTTGTGTGGATTTGTTTTCGGACACGAGTTCAATTCTCGTCGCCTCCACCATACTTGCACCTCTATTTTGATACAATTTAGAGGTGCTTTTTTATGCCTAAAAGCCAGCGAAACAGCGTGGATTTCAAAAAGTAATCGTTCTTTGGAACGTGTTCAAAAGCAGAAAAACCGGCTCAGATTTCCCTCTGAACCGGTTTTCTGTTTGCGTAAACGTTTTTTTGTTGGCAAAAATGCACCCAAAATTTTTTGAAATGCACCCGTTTTCAAGACAAAGAAAAACCGGCGTACCTGCGATGATATTCGCAAGATACGCCGGTTTGTTTTACCCTTGGATTTCAGTTCCGTCTATGAATTGAAAAATCATTTTCCCATCATGGAACACTGTCACTTTTTCTATCGTTGCTCGCCATAGCTCCTCATCAAAGCTGTCCAGCACTTGCGGAACAGCAGAAATGGTTTCCAGGAAGTGGTGTAACGTATCCATCCTGTTGATGCGTGCTGCTCTCTCTTGCTGTAGTTTGATGAACTGCTGTTGCAGCTTGTCATATTGCTGCAACAGTGCATGATACTTTTGGTCATACTCCTCCTGATCTTGCTCGGTTTCAGCATTTTGTGCGATATGTTTTTTTGTCACGGCAGCTACCGCATTCATCTCCCGACTGGCTTTTTCAATTCGCAGGTCGAGTAGTGTCGTATCGGAAAGGTCATCGATGAGCATTTGGCAAGTTTCTAAAACCAAATCCCTCTGCTGAAAGAAACTCGCAAATGCAGTCAGAAATCGCATTTTGATTTCATCCTCGTACAAATGCGGAGTCGTGCAATTTTGAGAAAATTTCTGATTGCATTGCCAAATGACACGCCGATATTTACTGTTGGAGTGCCAGACCTTTGCCCCAAAGAAACCGCCACAGTCACCACAGATGATTTTTGCAGAGAAAATATCATTTCCGCTGAA
The DNA here is from genome assembly GCA_002474415.1 of Lachnospiraceae bacterium UBA7598. Lineage (GTDB taxonomy): Bacteria > Bacillota > Clostridia > Lachnospirales > Lachnospiraceae > Roseburia. The sequence continues at coordinate 3,109 of DLQV01000188.1, read as the reverse complement.
TTTACGTCCCAGCTGTTTGCGTTTTGCCATTTCTGCTTGTACCAGTTCAAATTCCTCTGGGGAGATAATGGCTGGATGGCTTTCCTCAATGTAATATTGGGGTACTTCACCCTCATTCACTTTGGTTTTTTTCGTGAGAAAATCCACCGTAAATTTCTTTTGCAGCAGAGCAGAACCTTTGTATTTTTCGTTAGTCAGGATACTCCCAATCGTTCGTATATGCCATTGTTCCTTTCCGGCAGGCGTTGGGATACCACGGTCGGTCAGATTTTTTGCAATTGCATAGTAAGATTTTCCCTCTAAAAACTGCTTGTAGATCTGTCGGACAATCTCCGCCTCCTCCGGCACAATTTCCGGCAAGCCATCTGCTCCTTTCCGGTATCCCAGAAATCGTTTGTACGGCAAACTAACCTTTCCATCGGCAAATCGCTTTCGATGCCCCCATGTCACATTCTCCGAAATAGAACGGCTTTCCTCCTGTGCCAAACTGGACATGATGGTGATCAACAGTTCTCCCTTGGAATCCAATGTGTAGATATTCTCCTTTTCAAAGTAAACTTCTACATTCTTTTCTTTCAATTTTCGGACAGTCGTGAGGGAATCCACCGTGTTTCTTGCAAATCGACTGACACTTTTGGTGATGATCAGATCAATTTTCCCATCCAACGCATCCGCAATTATTTGATTGAACCCATCTCGGTGAGCCATGCTGGTTGCACTGATGCCCTCGTCCGTGTAGACCTTGACAAACTCCCAGTCCTCACGTTTTTGAATGTATTTTGTATAATAATCCACCTGTGCCGCATATGAGGTGAGTTGCTCCTCGAAATCTGTGGAAACACGTGCATAGCCGGCAACCTTTCGTTTCACTTTCTGCGTTTTGGGCAGGTGCGTTTGCGGATTAATGGTTGGTGGAATCATGGTAACTTTTCGTTCCATTTTCGACTCCTTTCTCTTGCAGCCTGTTTCATCTCCTCTGTCCAGCTTTCTGATCTTGAGGGATATTCCCAGTGGCGTGTTTCTGATGTTCCATCATGAAAGAAAAACTGCACCTCAAATGGTTTTGGAATCACAATGTGATGAATGTTATCTCGAAATACGACCTCATCGAATTCTGTCAGTTTCAGTATATCGCAAATCAAAGAGTACAGTATGGATTCTGGAATTTGCTTTGAACCAGGGCAGTATTTTTTTCCTCTCCGCAAAAATGTAGCACATAACCAACTGATTCCTTGTGGGAATTGTTTTCGTTGATAGTTCTTTCCACATAATCCACAGGTAATGAGACCACTAAGCGGATAACGATTTGTAGCTCCATCATGGGTATACTGTTCATGTCGCTGATCCAATATGGTTTGTGCTTTGATAAAGGTGTCAAAATCAATAATCGGTTCATGGGCTTGCTCTACATAGTATCTCGCCAATTCGCCTTGATTTTTCGTTTTTATCTTTTCGATGTGGTTATTGCGATAGTACTTCTGAAGTAACAAGTTTCCAATATACTTTTCATTGGTCAGAATCTCACGAATTCTTGGATGTGTCCATAGATTTCCTTGACGAGTAGGAATGCCCATCTCGTTGATCTTATTTGCAATTCGCTGTTGCCCCATTCCAGAGATGTAATCAGAAAAAATCATACGGACAAGCTCCGCCTCTTTCGGTTCGATTTTCAAAATACCATCCGCATTTCGGCGGTAGCCCAGAATCGTAATGCTGCCAATTTTGCCGTTGGAAAAATCTTTTCGTATCTGCCATTTTCGACTTTCACTGCTAGAAAAACTCTCCTCCTGTGCGTAGGATGCCAAAATCGTGAGCATCAGTTCGCCATCAGAACTCAAGGAGTGAATGTTCTGCTCCTCGAAATAAACATCAACCCCCAGCAATTTCAACTCTCGCACCGTTTCCAATAGTGTGATGGTGTTTCTTGCAAAACGGGAAACTGATTTTGTAAGAATCAAATCAATCTCGCCATTTCGGCAGCGTTCCAACAACTTTTGAAATTGTTCTCTGGAATCTTTTGTACCAGTGATTGCCTCGTCTGCATAAACACCACAGTATTTCCATCCGGGGTGCTGCTGGATCATACGGCTGTAATAACTGACCTGTGCCGACAGAGAATGGAGCATCGCATCCTTTCCACTGGACACTCTGGCATAAGCCGCAACATTTTGCATTCTCGGAAATTTTTCCGGAAATACGACTTGTTCAACAACACGTTCCATAAATACGCCTCCTTTGTCCCTCTATCATCGCTCTTATCCGGCAAAAAATCAAGCGATTTCCCGATAAATACTCTTGTCTGGAATGTTGCATCGTTCAGCGATTTTTCGCTCACATTTTCGATATTCGGATTCTGAAATCGTACCATTTTTCCAAAGCTGACGGAATAGAGAAACGACAATTCGATAGGCAGCAATTTGCTGCAGCTTACTGTTTGTCATGTTGATTCCTTTCTCGATAACAGGCAATCGTACAATATTTTCTGTGCTGGCTGGGATAGGCTTTAAAAGTAGAGCCGCATTTCACACAAGTATAATCCAGCATTCCGGCGACAAGATTCTGTTTTCGCCACCAGGCAGATCGACAGCGATCGGAACAGAATTTTTTCTGTCTTTTATGGGGCAGCTGTATCAAGGGTTTTCCGCAATTCGGACAGCCATCCTGTTTTTTTCTTCGGAGATAAGATTTGATTGTATTGGGAGAGATACCGAGTTCTTCTGCAATTTTAGCTGTCTTTTCTCCAGCAGCAAGCATTTGTGAAATGATTTCTTTTTGACTTTGTGTCATAGAAAATACCTCCTTCTAAGTTCCTATGGAGAAAAAACTGCAATTTGAGTACAAAAAAATCCCGAAGCTGTTCGAGAGGAACAACTCCGGGAAACGGTTAAATGAAATTGTCCCAAGAAACATAACCGGTCACATACTGTCCCACCGGTGTTTTTCCGCAGAACTCCGGCTTTGTGGTGATACGATAACGACCGTTCTTGCAGGCAATGCCGTCATACAGATAGTAAGTGCCGCTGATTCTTCTGGTTACAGATGTAGTTTCTGCACTGGCGAACAGAGGTGTATTGGCACGAATGGCAACCTTCTGCCCCTTGGTGAACTG
>DLQV01000086.1:5588-15791 GCA_002474415.1 Lachnospiraceae bacterium UBA7598 | reverse complement strand
GCTTTATCCTTTGCAGCAACAGCAGCCTCTACCTTCTTGATTGAAGTCTTAACTTCAGAACGGATTGCTTTATTTCTTGCAGTCTTTGTCTCTGTAACTAAAATTCTCTTCTTAGCAGATTTAATGTTAGCCAATCTGTACACCTCCATATCAAACTGTAATTTGTTTCCTGCGGTGAAACAGACACGGACGCTTCATCGCAAACATACTAGAATATAATATGTCAAGCTGCCTCTTCTGTCAAGATGTAATTGAAAAAAAGTTGTAAAAGTCTGCCAATATGTATATAATGTAGACATGAAAACGATTGATAACGACATCAAAACAGGACAATTCAAACAGATTTATCTGTTATACGGAGAAGAACAGTATCTGATCCGCCAATATCGTGACAAATTAAAACATGCACTGGCAGCGAATGATGATACCATGAACTTTTCTGCTTTCTCCGGCAGCGACATCAACCAGAAAGAGATCATCGATCTGGCAGAGACACTGCCTTTTTTTGCCGACCGCAGACTCATCCTGATCGCAGACAGCGGTCTGTTTAAAAAAGGCGCCGAAGAACTTGCCGATTACATGTCTTCCATTCCGGAAACCACTTACTTTGTCTTCGTGGAAAAAGAAATAGACAAGAAGACAAAGATGTACAAGCAGGTGAAAAAAAACGGAAGCATCGTGGAATTTCCGCGTCAGAATGAGACAACCCTCTCCCGCTGGATTGAGGGAAGAATCCGCAGAAACGGGAAAAATATCACAAGGGATGCCTATGCACTCTTTATCCGTAAAACCGGTGATGACATGGAAAATATCGACAAAGAGCTGGAAAAACTTCTCTGCTACACACTGGAAAAAGATTATATTGACGTCTCCGATGTGGAAGCCATTACCACCGAACAGACCGAGAATAAAATTTTTGACATGATCGACGCAGTGGCACAGCACCAGCAGAAAAAAGCACTGGATCTTTATTATGATCTTCTTGCTCTCAAAGAAGCTCCGATGCGTATTCTTTTTCTGCTTTCCAACCAGTTCCAGCGTCTGATGATTGTCAAATCCATGACCAATCAGGGATTCGGCAACAAAGAAATTGCTTCCAAAGCCGGCTGCCCGGAGTGGGCGGTCCGCAAATACCAGTCGCAGTGCCGTGCCTTTTCCATGGATCAGCTCAAACAGGCAATCCGCGATGGTGTGGAATACGAAACTGCGGTAAAAACCGGGCAGATGAATGACCAGATGGCCGTCGAACTGTTTCTGGTACAGTACAGTGCCGGAAAATAAATTTTTCTATTTCTTTACATAAGTTTCGCACACCAGCTTATTGTCGATGACGTGCACCCGTATCCGTCCACCTTCGATGGTGCAAAAAAATCTGCTACCGCTTTCTTTGATCCTTTGTACGGCATCCGGGCTCGGATGTCCGTAACGATTGTCCTTTCCGGCTGAAGCAACCGTAATTTCCGGCCGGATACAATTCAATAACGCTTCTCCGTTCGCATAGCGCGACCCATGATGATCTGCCTTAAAAACGAAAACCTTATCCCTTTTTTTGCGGCGGATCAGCTGTTCTTCCACTTCCGTGGAGATATCTCCACCAAACAGAGCGCAGATATCCCCCTCTTCAAATTGCAATACCAGACACAGATCATTGACATCCTCCCCTTTATCTGCAGCTTTTGGATACAGACAACGCATTTCTGCACGTTTGCTTCTCACCGTATCCCCCGCCTGCATATAAAGCACTTTTGTTCCATGGCTGCGCGCCAGTTCTGCCAGTTCTTTTGTCTTTGCTTCTTTTTCCACTGCTTTTGCAAACACCAGATACTCCACACGGTATCCGGACGCAAGAACCTCCTTAAGACCAGATATATGATCGGTATCCGTATGGCTGACAAACCAGTAAGAAATCTCTGACACTCCTTTTGCCTTTAAAAACGGCAGAATCCGATACTTTCCCACCTGTTTTACGTCACTGCTCCCACCGTCGATAAACATGGAAGTCCCACCGCCCGTACACAGATAAATGCCATCTCCCTGCCCCACATCGAGAAAATCAATCTCAAACGATTTCTTCTGTGGGAAAAGAAGAAAAAGCAGAAGAAACGCAATCGAACAGGAAAAAACCATCCCCTGTAACCGTTTCTTTCCTCGATTTGTGCACAGATCTGTTGTTTTTCTGTAGTCTTGATGCTTTTCATTTCTGCGTGCACTGGCATAGATCGCCAAAAGAAGCACACCAAGCCCCAGGTAATACCAAAAAATCCGCATAACCGCAGGTTTCCCTGTGATCCTCTGTGCGCCCGGAATCTTTAAGGAAATCTCACACAGAAACCGGTAACTGTCGAGCATCCAGCCACAGGGCACAAACAGGACACGTCCCGCAGACGGAACCGCCATCCCCACAAGCACCCCAAGTACTGTAAGCCCCAGCAATCCGTTGACCATCGCAAGTACAAACAGGTTTATCAGCATCGCATACACGGGAATTTCATAATAAGAATATGCAACCAGCGGAATGGTAAACAGCTGGATTGCAAAACTTACCAGAATTCCCTCTTTTTGTTTTGAGAAAAACGTTTTTTTGATGTTTTCCTCTCTGGTCCGCTGTCTGCGGTTCCATGAATGTTCCCATTCCAGCAATACATTGGCTCCCACTCCGATGGCAATCACCGCCATCACGGAAAATGCAAATCCGGAATACGATAGCAGAAACGGATTTTCCCACAAAAGGGCAAGCACAACGATTCCAAGCGCGTTTAACATGTCATAGGCATGTCCTGTCACATCCGCAAACAAATAAATCAGGCACATACCCACCGCCCGCTGTGTAGATACTCCGTTCCCACTTAAAATCGCATAGGAAATCAAAAAAACAGTCGTTGCCAGAGTGGCTGTCACATACCGGGTATGCAGACGTTTCCGCAGCAGGCGGTACAACCCCATCCCCAGAAGGGAAATGTGAAGTCCGGAAATGGCAAGCACATGGGCGATTCCTGCCCGCTGATACAAGGATTTTATCTCTGCATCCAAAGTTCCTTTTTCCCCTAGCAGCATCGCAGAAAGCACGCCATCGTCCCGGATGGAATGCCGGATCACGTCATTTGCACGCATTCGCATATTCTGTAGTGCACACCGGTAACGATCCGATTTTCCATAGATTCGGCTGATCTTTGTAACCCATATGCCAAAATCAATTTTCTGACTCTGGTAAAACTGCCGGGCATCGAACATCCCTTCATTGGATGCCTCTGTAAATAATGAAATTGTACCCTCAATATTCAGGATTTGTCCAGCCGAATGGCTGGCAGAAGAAACATATGCGATCACATCATTGCATGGCAGTATCTGTGATTCCACTTCTACCCTGCAATCTTTTAAATAGTAATACACGCATCTGGTTTTCGATTCGATCCGATCAATCTTTCCCGCCAGGCGAACCTCCTGGCCATCTGTGAGTTTCTGCAGGTATTGTTGCCTGAAATCAATCTGCCGCTGCATCTGCAGCATCCCAAGGAGAAACATACCGGGGAGTCCTGCCGCAAACAGAACTTTCCGCATCCCCCGTTCCTCCCATGGCATGGCATATACCAGTAGCAGAACTGCCAGCACGCCCCATGTCGGCAACTGCTCTTTGATACACACAATCCCCAGCAGAAACTCTACCGCAAGCAAAAGAAATGGTCTTTTTCTCACGCTTTCTTTTCCTATTCCGTAGATTCTACTTTCTCGTCGCTTTCTTTTGTGACCAGCCGGTCATCTGCCTTGTACATCTTTGAGAGTTTGTACGTATAACGGCATTTGCCACTGGTATCTCCATTGATGGAAATCTGTACTTTATCGATTCCTGTTAGTTCCGTCAGGGAATCCACGATGGAGTATAAAACAACAGGTTCCGTGATTTCCTGGTTCTGATTCAAAAACATTTCATCCAGATTGACATAGCAAACCCGCTCCACCACTGTGATCGTGATCAGTTTTGTCTCCGAAGGAATCGTTGCTAAAAGTCCACTTTTTCTTGGTCCCTCAATCAGCTGTTCCATTACCAGCTTTTCCAGCGAAATGTTGGAGCTGTAATGTACCTCTCTGGTCTCCGGAACCAGTCTGGTACCCGCCTTATTTGAAAAATAAAGCTTCAGCGTTGCTTTCTGGCTGGAATTGATCTGTTCTCCCGGATTCTCTACAAAACTGTCCAGATTCATGGCCCCTACATTTGCTCCCGAAGCATCCACAAGTGGTTTTCCATCCACGGTAAAGGTCACATACGGATACTGATTCAGCTGCAACAGTGTCTTTGCAATTGCAGCCCTGGTCAGAATCTCTTCCATCGGTTTCATATCGTAATATTCCTTACTGAAATCCACCGTAATCTGGTAAGAAATCAGATCAATGTTCTGAATTTTTACCTTCCGGGGAATGGTTCTCCGAAGCGCTGTGTCCTCCGGCTGTGTCTGCAGATCTTTGAGCAGTTCCTTCACCTGGGCTTTGCCGGATGAAGTATGCTGCAGAGTGATTTTTTTCGGCACAACCTTTGTCAGCTCATTGTTTACATAAAATACAAAATAATCTTTTTTTTCTTGTTTTTTCCCACATCCGGCAGCCATTGTGAGTACCATTGCCACAAGGAGTATGATTGAAATTATTTTTTTTCTCATCTTTTTCCTCCTATGCAATATAGTTGAGCGGAATGCGAACATCAAAGGTTGTTCCCTCGCCCATCACAGAATGTACTTTAATTGCGCCGCGATGCATCAGTATGGAATTTCTTGTAATCGCAAGTCCCAGTCCTGTTCCTCCGATCTCACGGGAATGGGATTTATCCACCCGGTAAAATCGTTCGTAAATATGATCCAGAGACTCCTCCGGAATACCGATTCCGGAATCTTCCACTTTCAGGTAGAAATACTGGTGATCCGCATTCAGCGATACGTGTACCCAGCCCTCTCCGTCATTCCGGTTATATTTGATTGCATTCTCCACAAGGTTTGTGATCGCAAGCGTGATCTTTACTTCATCCACTTCCGCGGTAACCGGACGGAAACTTTCAAGGACAAGTTCCACTTTCTGCTTATCCGCAATCGGCTGCAGACGTTTTAAAATCTGCTCTAAAAGTTCATTGATATTGACAGAAGATACATTCAGCCCTGCTGCAGATTTATCCATCTTCACCAGAGAAAGCAGATCGTTGATGATCTTTGTCTCACGCTCAATCTCGTTGGTGATATCTTCCATAAATTCCTGATACAGTTCCTTCGGCGCATCCGGCATGCTATTGATCGAATCCGCCAGCACCTTCATGGATGTCAGCGGTGTCTTTAATTCATGCGACACATTCGATACAAACTCCTGCCGGGAATCATCCATGACTTTGATCCGGCCAAGCATCTGATTGATCTTCTCACAGATTCCCGCCGTCTCCGTGTAATCATTGACCTGAAGGTTGTATTCTCCGTATCCATTTTTGATCGCAGCGATTCCCTCTTCAATCTTCTGCAACGGCTTCAGGAAATACAAAAGTAACAGGATCGCGAAAAATACAATTGCAATTCCGACCATGACCATGACAATCACCGCCACCTGCCGCATATACGACTGGTTGATTACAATATTGTCCGTAGAAACACTGATCAGCATAACGCCGATCACCGTTTCGCTTTTATCATTGGGATTACTGATCGGGATCGTCATCTCAATGTAATGATTCTCCGAATCATAGTGCACAATATCCTCGCCCTTGAAACTGCGCATAACCTCCTCTGCAATGATCAGCTTATGATCATCGAGATTATACGTGTCATAATAGACTTTGCAGTTGTCATCCACAACAATGACACGACCATCATAGATGGTCGTGAGCATATCAATCTGTGTCTGAATATTACTGGACGATACATCCGCCCCCAATTTCATATATTCACTTGTTGCTATCTGATTTGCCAGAATTTTTGCCTGGCTTAAGATTTCACTTTCCCGGATAGAAACGGCACGCTTTTCGTAATATTTCAGAACTGCTGCCGAAAGAATCAGACTCGGTACGATCGCAATCACAACGATCATCAGAATCAGTCGAAATTTTAAACTTTTTAAGAACTGAAGAAACTGTTTACTCTTCTGCATGGAAAAACCTTTCTGCCTTCTCGTCTATTTCTGGTAATAATAATATCCCACACCCCATTTTGTGTGCACATATTTTGGCTCACTTGGGTTGGTTTCGATCTTTTCGCGCAGACGACGTACATGCACATCCACCGTACGCACGTCTCCCGGATAATCTTTTCCCCAGACCAGTCCGAGCAGATTTTCCCTGCTGTATACTTTATTTTCATTTTTTACCAGGAGTTCCAGCAGATCAAATTCCTTTGCGGTGAGGTTTACTTCCCTGCCTGAAATAAACAGCCGTCTGCTGTCACAATCCAGGCGCAGATCCCCCTTCTCCACAATCGATGAAACTTCTTTCTTTTCTCTTGGTCCTGCAGTACGACGCATGATCGCTTTGATACGCGCTTTCACCTCAAGAATATTAAACGGCTTTGTGATATAGTCATCGGCACCATAATCGAGTCCCAGAATCTTATCCATATCGTCGCCCTTCGCTGTCAGCATAACAATCGGCATATCAGAAAATTCACGAATCGCCTGACATACTTCGAATCCGTCCATCTTCGGAAGCATGATGTCCAAAAGGATCATATCATACTCATTTGCTTTCGCCATATTCAGCGCTTCTTCTCCATCGTATGCACAATCCACTTCCATTCCGTCCTGTTCAAGACTGAACCGGATTCCTTTTACGATTAATTTCTCATCATCTACTACGAGAACTTTCTTTGCCATATTACACCTCAACGAATCGTTATATAATCTTTCATTTTCTCAAAAAGTGCGCTTTTGATTCCGGATACCTGCATGATATCTTCTACTTTTGCAAACGGGCCGTTTTTCTCCCGGTATGCAAGAATTGCCGCCGCCCGCGTCTCTCCGATTCCCGGAATGGTCACAAGCTGCGCGGCATCCGCCGTATTGATATCGATCCGCCCGTCCGATTCCTCCTGCACGGAGGCACCGGCTGCCTCCGCAGATGCTTTCCGCTCCTTTGCCTCTTCCTCTGTGGGAAAATAAATCATCTGTCCATCCACAAGCCGCTCGGCAAGATTCCAGTATTCACGGCTGGCAGCTTTGGTCAGTCCTCCTGCCGCCTCCACCGCATCACAGATGCGCATACCGTCTTTTAGCTGATAGACGCCGGGGGCTGCTACCTCCCCGCATACATACACCTGTACCGTCTGATCGGATTTTAAGGTTTCTTTTTGTTCCGTTCGTTCCGTTTCCACAGTCTGCTCCTGTGTCTGGGTAGTATCCAGATATGGCACTTCCTCCCTGCCACATCCCGTCAGATACAAGCATGTCAGAATCATACAGCACTTTTTTATCCAATGTTTTTTCATCTCATTTCTCCCTTTCTGGGGCGAAACGAGTCTCAATGCATTTCTATTTTAACGATTTTTTGTAACTTTTACAAGTGTAAGTTATTCCTGCACAGAAAGTAATGCTTTTTCCAGTTTTTCAATCATTTCATCCACATGTTGTTTTTCGATGACAAGCGGTGGGACAAAACGAAGGACATCCGCTCCCGCTGTGATCACGATCAATCCCTGCTCAAGTGCTGCGGCTGCCACTTTTCCAACCGGAAGCTTGCAAACCACACCCTGCATCAGACCTTTTCCTCTGCGTGTTACAAGGAAGTCATATTTTTCTACCAGCTCATCCAGTTTCTGTTCCAGATAAGGCGCTACTTCCTTGACATGGCCTAAAATGTCACAGGCTTTAAACTGATCAAATACTGCCGAAACGGCTGCTCCGACAAATGGGTTTCCACCATAGGTCGTTCCGTGGTCTCCCGGTGCCAGCGATTTGTCTGCCACACGCTGTGTCAGGAAAAATGCACCGACCGGCACTCCGCACCCGAGTGCTTTTGCACAGGTCATGATATCCGGTTTTACTCCGTAATTCTGCCATGCGAACATCTCGCCGGTACGTCCCATGCCACACTGGATCTCATCTAAGATTAACAGAATATCCTTTTCATCACAGAGCCTGCGCACGCCCTCGATAAATGCAGGATCAGCCGGATAAATTCCGCCTTCTCCCTGTACCGTCTCCATAATAACCGCACAGGTCTTGTCCGTTACCAGTTCTTTTACGCTTTTTAAATTGTTATACTCTGCAAATTTCACACCCGGCATGAGCGGAGCAAACGGTTCCTGATAATGGGCATTTCCGGTTACGGATAGTGCTCCGATACTTCTTCCGTGGAAAGAATGTTTCATAGCAATGATTTCATGGCCGGCATGTCCGTCTCTGGTATATGCATATTTTTTTGCAGCTTTGATGGCTCCCTCAATAGCCTCCGTACCGCTGTTGGTAAAGAAAATACGATCCATTCCACTGGCTTTTAGTGCTTTCTTTGCCGCCTCAATGGTCGGGACATTGTAATAAAGATTCGACGTATGCAGCAGTTTATCTACCTGGTCCTTCAGCGCTTTTTTATATGCTTCATTGCTGTAGCCCAGCGCACATACGGCGATTCCGGCTGCGAAATCCAGATACGCTTTTCCATCTGTATCGTAAAGATAGACACCCTCACCATGATCAAGTACAAGGGAAAAACGATTATAGGTATGCAGCAGTTCCTGCTCCGCGGTATCAATATATTCCTGTTTCTTCATTGTTTATCCACACCTCTTATCTCTTATTCATTGTAAAAATGATGTTCTTCATCACCTAAAATTGCAGTACCAATTCCGCGATTGGTGAAGATTTCCAAAAGCAGACAATGTGCGATTCTTCCATCGAGAATATGCACACGGGATACTCCGTTTTCAATAGCGTCAATGCAGTTATTCAGCTTTGGAAGCATACCGCCGCCGATATATCCGTCTGTAATCAGCTTTCTTGCATCGGAAACCGTAAGTTCCGAAATCAGAGTGGACGGATCTTTTGGATCTTTGTATACTCCCTCGATATCCGTTAAGAATGCCAGTTTCTCTGCGGAAACCGCACGGGCAATCGCACATGCCGCATCATCCGCATTGATATTATATGTATCATAATTGTCATCAAGACCGATCGGGCAGATAATCGGAAGGAAATCTTTCTCCAGCAGATCATACAGAATCTTTGGATTTACTTCCTTTACTTCTCCTACATATCCGATGTCCTGACCATCCGACAATTTCTTTTCCACCTTTAACAGACCACCGTCTTTTCCACTGATGCCGACCGCCTGCACCCCAAGTTCCTGCACCATGGATACAAGTGATTTATTGACACGGTTTAACACCATCTCTGCAATCTCCATGGTAGGCGCATCCGTCTTACGCAGTCCATTGATAAATTCCGGTTCCATTCCTGCTTTGGCAACCCATTTGCTGATCTCCTTGCCACCGCCATGCACAATGATCGGTTTGAATCCAACCAGCTTTAACAGGGTGACATCCTGGATGACCTGTTTTTTCAGTTTCTCATCTACCATCGCTGATCCACCGTATTTTACAACGATGATCTTGCGGTTAAAACGCTGGATATAAGGCAATGCCTCAATCAGCACCTGTGCTTTTTCCAATGCGTTTAAATTCTCACTCATAACATTCTCCTTACTGATTAAATCTCGTAATATTTGCTTCGTTCAACGTAAAATCGTAATAGTTTAAGTCTTCTCTGAAACACCAGCCGGCATCTTTCCAGAAATGATTTCCCAGCTCATTGCTCTTAAATGCGATCAGGCTGACCTTATTGATTTTTTCTTCCTGCAGGGCGCGCATACATGCGACTGCCATGGCTTTTCCGATTCCGTTCTTCCGGTAATCTTCGTGCACACAGACATGATACAGACATCCGCGTCTCCCGTCATGTCCGCAGAGAATGGCTCCCACGATCTTTCCATCTGCTACCGCTACCATACTCGTGGTCGGATTTCTTTTTAAAAACCGCTCCACGCCTTCTTTGGAATCATCGATGGAACGGATTCCAAAACCGTGGATGCCCATCCACAACGCATACACCTCATCATAATCTTCCAGTGTCATCACACGGATTGTATATTCTTTACTCATTATTCACCTCATTTATGTATGGAGCACATCGCATGAGAGTTCCGCTTGCGCGGAAGCGATGTACGTCATGCGGTACATCTCCGATGTATCGCCC
>DLQV01000086.1:0-5521 GCA_002474415.1 Lachnospiraceae bacterium UBA7598 | reverse complement strand
CATGTTCTGTACGGCCTGTCCTGCTGCACCCTTGACCAGATTGTCCAGTGCACCCATCATCACAACTCTGCCGGTACGCTCATCAATGACAAAGTTTACGTCCACGTAGTTGCTGCCCTCTACCCACTTGGTTTCCGGGCAGACACCTTTCTTTAATACACGCACGAAACGTTCCTTTGCATAATATTTATCGTAAGCAGCCTTCAGTTCCTCATAAGAAGGATATGTCCCGTCCGGTTTTCTGATCAGGGTTGCATACTCTGTCGCAAGAATTCCACGGTTCATCGGAACCAGATGCGGTGTAAAATTCACGGTAATCTCTTTTCCTGCCGCATAACCGAGCTGCTCCTCAATCTCTGGTGTATGTCTGTGTGTTGTCACACCGTATGCTTTCATGCTCTCGTTCACTTCGCAGAACAGGTTCGGTGTCTTTGCCCCACGTCCCGCTCCGGAAGTACCGGATTTTGCATCAATAATCAATGTATCCGGATCAATCAGTCCCTCTTTTACCAGCGGATATGCTGTCAGAATGGAACAGGTCGTGTAACATCCCGGATTTGCAATCAGACGGGTCTGGGTGGTCACCTTATCACGGTTGATCTCACAGAGTCCATAAACGGCTTCCTTAATAAACTGTGGGCTTTTATGCTCAATCTTATACCATTTCTCATAGGTAGCAACATCTTTGATTCGAAAATCCGCACTCAGATCAATGATCTTTACCTTATTTAAAATATCCTCATTCAGCACACCTGCCAGAAATCCCTGTGGTGTTGCCGTGAAAATCACATCCACGCGGGAAGCAAGCTCATCCATGTTATCACCCAGACAGTCTGCATCGACAAGTTCAAAAAAGTTTCTGTAAATATCTGCATAATTTTCATCGATATAGCTTCTTGATCCAAACCATTCGATCTGTGCCTCTTTATGATTCAATAAAATACGCACCAGTTCTGCTCCTGCATAACCGGTCGCTCCGATAATTCCTACCTTTACCATGTTTCTTACCTTTTCTTTCTTTTAAAAATATGATTCTATCCTATAATAGTCCATCTTTTTCCATCCGTAAATAGCAAATATTCACAAATTTATGTATATTTATGCAATTTTATGTATATTTTTTCACTTGTGTTTTCATTTGGATTGATGTATAGTAGGGTTAGTCGTACGAGAGCGTACAATTCCATATAGAAAGAAAGGATACAATCTTATGAAAGAAAAAGTTGTTTTAGCTTACTCCGGCGGACTCGATACTACCGCTATTATCCCTTGGTTAAAGGAGACTTATGGTTATGAGGTTGTCTGCTGCTGTATCAACTGCGGACAGGGCGAAGAATTAGACGGACTGGAAGAAAGAGCCAAATTATCCGGCGCTTCTAAATTATATATCGAAGATATCACAGATGAGTTCTGTGACGATTACATCGTACCTTGTGTACAGGCTGGTGCTGTATATGAGCACAAATACTTATTAGGTACTGCCATGGCACGTCCTGGTATCGCAAAGAAGCTGGTAGAGATCGCCAGAAAAGAAAACGCTGTTGCAATCTGCCACGGTGCTACCGGAAAAGGAAATGACCAGATCCGTTTCGAGCTTGGTATCAAAGCACTTGCTCCGGATATCAAAATCATTGCTCCTTGGCGTGATGACAAGTGGCAGATGGATTCCCGTGAGGCAGAGATCGCATACTGCAAGGCACACGGAATCGATCTTCCATTCGGCACAGACCAGAGTTACAGCCGCGACCGTAACTTATGGCATATCAGCCATGAAGGACTTGAGCTGGAGAATCCTGCAAACGAGCCAAATTATGATCATCTTCTGGTTCTTGGTGTTTCCCCTGAGAAAGCTCCGGACGAAGGCGAATATGTAACCATGACATTTGAAAAGGGTGTTCCAAAGACTGTAAACGGAAAAGAAATGAAAGTTTCCGATATCATCCGTGAATTAAACCGTCTCGGCGGAAAACACGGTGTCGGCATCATTGATATCGTAGAAAACCGTGTCGTTGGTATGAAATCCCGTGGTGTATATGAGACTCCTGGCGGAACGATCCTTATGGAAGCACATGACCAGCTGGAAGAACTGGTTCTCGACCGCGATACCTTATCTGCAAAGAAAGAGATGGGCAATCGTCTTGCCAATGTTGTATACGAAGGAAAATGGTTCACTCCTCTTCGCGAAGCAATCCAGGCATTTGTTACTTCTACCCAAAAGTATGTCACCGGTGAAGTAAAATTCAAGCTCTACAAAGGAAACATCATCAAAGCCGGCACAACTTCTCCATACTCTCTCTACAGTGAGTCTCTGGCAAGTTTCACAACCGGTGATCAGTACGATCATCACGATGCAGACGGATTCATCACACTGTTCGGACTTCCTCTGAAAGTTCGTGCAATGATGCTGCAGAATGTAGATAAAAAAGATCTGGATAAATAAAAATCTGGTCACAAAAAAGAAGCGCGTCTGCGCTTCTTTTTTATGTATCCTTTACCCATTCAGTCCCATCACCCGTGCGATCATGGCAAGAATAAACAGGTGTGCCGGATAAAATATGTAAAAGAAATACTTCATCTGTTTTCCCCTGGTTCCATTGTAAAAATAAATCGGTATCATATCTAAAAATACTGCCGCTTCAATGATGCCTGCCAGCAGGGTTAAAACCAGAACACCGATGCCCATTCCCTTCACTTTCTTCGGATAAAACATGTAGATTGCAAAAATGGTCACAACTCCCGACAAATCATAATCTGTACGGAGAAGAAGTGCCAGAAATCCCCCGGCCACAACTGTCACAATGATAAGAATTACACGGATGGCTGCTGCTTTTTTCCCGTAAACATCCGCCACAAACTTCTGCTTTATCTTTTCAACACCCCAGATCACCAAAAGTCCGAACAACAACGTAAAAAAGACATTGTTGCTGGAAAAATCCCACATTCTCCTGCTGAACGCCAGGTCGAATGGAATCTCGGAAATCAGAGCAAACAAAAAAAGCCTTCCCGCGTATTTTGCCCTGCTGCGTGTATGGTAAAATCCCTCTACCAGAAGAAAACAGTAAATCGGAAATGCAAGTCTTCCAATGATGCGCATGAAAAATGCAAGGTTTTCCACTCCCGGAATCTGTTCTAAAATAACGGCCGATGTGTGATCAATCAGCATGGAGATCACGGCGATCACTTTTAACCAATAGCCAGAAATCCCCTGTTGTTTAACATTCATAATCCTTCTCCTCTTTGTTATTATTTTGCAAGAAGCTGTGCAATCTCTTCTTTATATGGCGGAATCGTCTTTTTGGTCTCTCCCTCGGCACAAAGCCACGGTGTCTCTAAAATCTTTGGAACTTCCATAAAACGCGGATCATGGACCAGACGGTACAATGTCTCAAATCCGATGGTTCCTTTTCCAATGTTTGCATGACGGTCCTTATGTGCTCCCAGTGGATTTAAACTGTCATTGATATGAAAAACCGCAATCTGATCCAGCCCGATCACCTTATCAAAAGTCTCGAACACGCCATCATAATCATGCACCAGATCATAGCCGGCATCATTTACATGGCAGGTGTCAAAACAGACTCTTAACCGTTCCTTTTTGTGCACTCCATCATAGATTGCCCTGATCTCTTCAAACGTTCTTCCAATCTCGCTGCCTTTTCCAGCCATTGTCTCCAACGCAATAAACACATCATCCTCGTTGGCATCAAGCACCATATTCAATCCCCGGACAGCCTGTGCAATTCCTGCCTCTGCCCCCGCGTCTAATGCAGATCCCGGATGCAGTACCAGAATTTTACTGCGCATGGCAGCCGTGCGCTGAATCTCTTTTTCCAAAAATTCTACGGCAAGCTCAAACGTCTCCGGCTTTACCGTATTGGCAAGATTGATGATATACGGTGCATGAACCACGATCTCTTTGATTCCCACTTTTGCCGCATACTCCCAGCCTGCCTCAATATTTAAGTCTTTGATTTCTTTTCTCCGGGTATTCTGCGGTGCCCCTGTGTAGAGCATCAGCACATTTGCCCCATAACGCTCCGCTTCTTTCACGGATGCCAGAAACATCTCTTTTCCTGCCATTCCCACATGAGAGCCGATTTTAATTTCTTCCATTTGATATATCCTTTACTCTAAGCTTTTTCTTCTGCTGATGTGCCGTAATTGCGATCAGCAGATTTTGCGGAATAAATCTTCCACCTATCGTTGCCGCCTTGATTTCAGCCGTCGGAACAATGAGCACTTTGCGTCTTTTCATCTGTTTTAACGCATATCCGGCGCAATATTCCGGTGTGATTCCGGGCAGTGCAAACTCAACATTTGCCACTTCGTTGAATTCCGTATTTACCGGGCCCGGACACAATGCCCCTACATACACCCGGCTGCCTCTCTGTTTCAGTTCCAGCGCCACTGCCCGCGTCAGACTCGCCATATAAGCTTTAGTCGCATAATAGGTAGCCATATAAGGTCCTGCCGGAAGCAGTCCTGCCGAAGAAGCAACATTTAAAATGTAACCGCCCTCCTGCTTTTCCATGCGGCGAAGCATCAGTTTCATCAAAAGATGCATGGCCTTGACGTTCACATCAATCATCTGCATTTCCTTGTCTGCATCTGTCTCCAAAAAACTGCCGCAATCACCAAATCCCGCATTGTTGATCAGTATCCCGACCGGAATCTGCTCCAGCTGCTGCATCAGTCTGTAACACGCTTCTTTTTCGGACAAATCCGCTGTGATAACCATGCTTTCTGTCCCACTCTTATTTAATTCCTCTGCCAGTGCCTGCAACCGGTCTTTTCTTCGCGCAACCAATACCAGACGGTATCCTTCTGCCGCAAGTTGTCTTGCAAATGCCATACCAATTCCGGAGCTTGCACCGGTGATCACTGCATATGATTTTTTCATTTTTCGTCCTCCTGTAAGGTATAACGAGTATAGCACAGCGGCATTAGAAAGTCCAACGAAAATCGGGACCTATGAAAGATTTCTCTTCCATAAGCCCCGATGGCAGAAAATGAGTCGTGTATCAAAATTTCTTACTTTACTTTTACATTGATGGAAACCGTTTTCTTTGTTCCGTCCTTTAATGTAACCACTGCGGTCACTTTTCCGGTTCCTTTCTTCTTTCCTGTAATCTTTCCGTTTTTATTTACGGAAACCACAGACTTCTTCGAAGACTTATAGGTAATCTTTGCCACATTTGCCATATTCAGCTTCTTGTTCCATTTGAATACGGCAGTCTTTTTTGCACCGACATTTACTGTGCTCTTTGCCGGTGTTACCGTCTTTGCAATCTGTTTTGCAGCAGCCTTAACTTCTGTCTGTGTCTTTAAGACATAGGTACCCTCACCCTTGAATGTTAAGGAAACAGAACCATCCTTTGCAACCTTGTAAGCTTTCGTGTTTACAAGAACCAGTTCCCCTGTCTTTTCATCTTTCTTCATTACCGCAAGTTTTGCACCGGCTTTGACGTCTGCTGCAGCTACCTGTACGGTGTATGCAGTTGTTCCGTCCGCTTTCTTAACA